>CAZUVQ010000036.1:0-1555 GCA_964623915.1 uncultured Oscillospiraceae bacterium | reverse complement strand
TCCTGGTGAAGCCCTTGCGCCATATCATACATTTCCTTGTTACCACTGTCTGCAACAAGCTGAAGAAGTCCTGTTTTATCACGCAGGTCAACAAAAATCAAACCGCCAAGGTCCCTCACGCGCTGAACCCAGCCCATAACAATCACTTCTTCACCTATATTCTTTGAGGTCAAATCACCACAAAGATGAGTTCTTTTAAAACCCTTTAAAGTGTTCATTTTAATTCCCTCCAAGATAGTCAGCTATTTCATTTACATTTAATGATAGTTCTGTCTCAGAACTGTCTGACATATTTTTAATTTTAACAATGCCTTTATTTACTTCATCCTCACCCACAGCTATCACATAACGGGCGCCTGATTTATTGGCATATTTCATTTGTGCCTTAAGGCTTCTTCCTAAATGGTCACATTCGGTGTGAACGCCAATTTTACGCAGTTCATAGGTAAATTTCTGAACAAATACATCCTGCCCGATAGAGGCAATAAAAATATCCGGTGCAGGAGCTTCGGGAATATTTACGCCCTGCGCTTCCATAACGAGAATTATTCTTTCAATGCCCATTGCAAAGCCTATGCCGGGTGTATGAGAACCTCCGAGTTCCTCTATCAGATTGTCATACCTTCCGCCACCGCATATTGTTCCCTGTGCGCCGATGCTGTCTGAAACAAACTCAAAAACCGTTTTCGTGTAATAATCAAGGCCTCTTACAATTGAAGGGTCAATCGAATAGTCAATTCCCATATCAGTAAGATAGCTTAATACTGCCTCAAAATGCTCACGACACTCAGGGCAGATGTATTCAAGAATAGACGGGGCACCCTTTGAAACCTCTTTACATGCGGAGCTTTTACAGTCAAGCACTCTCATGGGATTTTTTTCAAGGCGGTTATGACAAGTTTCACACAGCCTATCATATCCTTCTGTTAAATAATGTGTTAATGCCCTGCTATATTCAGCTCGGCATGAAGGACAGCCAATACTGTTTACATTTAGCTTAATATCTTTTATACCAAGGTTACAAAGAATCGTATGAACAAAAGCTATCACTTCCGCATCGCAGGAAGGATTCTGACAGCCGTAAACCTCCGCACCAAACTGGTGGAATTCCCTCATTCTGCCCGCCTGAGGCTTTTCGTAACGATAACAAGCTATATTATAAAAAAGCTTAGTGATGCCACCGGATGCAAAAAGCGAATGTTCTAAATATGCCCTTGCTGCAGAAGCGGTGCCTTCAGGTCGAAGTGTTATACTTCTGTCGCCCTTATCTGAAAAGGTGTACATTTCCTTCTGAACAACGTCAGTTGTATCACCCACACCACGCAAAAAAAGCTCAGTGTGCTCAAAAACGGGGGTTCTGATTTCTGAAAAACCAAAAATACGTGCCGTTTCAGTAGTAATTTTCTCTACATGATGCCATTTATATACATCTAAAGGCAGTATATCGGCTGTGCCCCTTGGTGCTTTTGTAATCATAAATAAATACCCTCCCTAAATTACGGGTACTGTCAAATTTTCCACCCCAAAACCAACGGACAGCACCTAATTTTCGTTG
>CAZUVQ010000035.1:0-15853 GCA_964623915.1 uncultured Oscillospiraceae bacterium | reverse complement strand
TGCTATTACAACACCGATACCATCAGGAATAATCATATCGGCTTTATTGAGAATCCCCCGATATATAGGCTCCCTGTATGCCCTCATGATAATTTCGGGATTAGGTGTAAAAACAGCGCCGCCGTTTAAAATATACCCTTCACATTTTTTAACAGCTTCATCCATAGAGCCTATGTCTACCATAACGCCGAGTATATTAACAGTATCTCTCATCTGCAAATACCCTTCCATAATTTTTCTCTTAATTTTATCATAATATTTTTTTTTAGTCAAGGTTTAAAAATAAGCGTTTTGCATGTTGACAAAAAACGCCAAAACATATATAATAAATTTGTATACAAAAGATAATTTGACTGGTGGTTTCGTCGTTGAAGATTATTTATTACTTTAAAAATTCACAGCTTATCAAATACATGATAACCGGTGCTGTGTCCTTTGCTATCGACTATGCCGTATATTGGATTTTTTCATATATAGTACATTATGAAATTGCAACTATGATTAGCCTCCTTGCGGGACTATGCGTGAACTATGTAATGTCAAAGTTTTGGGTTTTCTCAAACAATGCTCCTATTTCAAAGAGGGAGCTTTTTACCTTTATTACTTTGACCGCTGCAGGCTTTGCTTTAACTGCTTTTGGTATGTTCGTTGGCGTTGACCTGATGAGGATAAATGATAAATTAGTTAAGTTTGTCGTTGCCTTGATAATATTTGTTATCAATTATATTGTAAGGAAATATATCATTTTTAAAAATGATTAGAGGACTTAAAAATGCAGGAATACAGATATAAATTTTACTTAAATGTAATGCATTCCATAAAGATAGATGATTATATGGGCGAGGTTCACCCACACACTTGGGAGATTGTTGTCGATCTTTTTAAGCAGAACAACGGTTTTATAGCGTTTTCAGAGGTTGAAAAGATGGTTGATGTATTTTTGCGCCCATATCAGAACAAAAACATGAATAATATCCCACCTTTTGACGCTATTAATCCA
Source organism: uncultured Oscillospiraceae bacterium (assembly GCA_964623915.1). Classification (GTDB taxonomy): domain Bacteria; phylum Bacillota; class Clostridia; order UMGS1883; family UMGS1540; genus CAZUVQ01. The sequence continues at coordinate 14,853 of CAZUVQ010000035.1, read as the reverse complement.
ACTTTAGAAAACGTCACCATGTATCTTCAAAAAGAGCTTGGAACCACGTTTATTGCAAAAGGGTTTATTATGTCAAGAATATTAGTAAGTGAGACGCCTTCCAGATCATTTATCATAGATATTACAAATAGCAGCCCACAAAATGATATAGGAAGCTTTAATTCGATTTTCAATTCCAAATTCGTTGAGGATGAAGCAAATGACCTTCTTACGCAAATAACACCGGGCTCTGACTTGAATGTGGAAGCTTGTGAAATTGATGAGCCTTTGGATATACATTCGCCTACCGAATCACCAAAAAGGTTTATGAATTTATCAAAAAAATACTGGATACTTATCGTCACAGCCATTATAGTGCTGTCATCATGCTATGTAATAATTATCACAAGGGGATGAAAACGGAATGCTTCGAAAATATAATCTGCGCTATCAGTTAAATATTATTGCAGTTGTTCTCATTACCGTTTTATTCATTTTTTTTTTATATATTGTATTGGATCAAGAGAACAACAACTATAAGTCCTCAATTATTAACGAGTGGACGTCTTGGCAGAAAACAACGCTCAATAGTTTCATAAATGATGCAAAGGCGCGTGATGATTTCGAAGAGTATGTTTTAGACGATGCGATTCACAAGCTTAAGTTTAACGAAGCAAGTTATGTGGTTTTTTACCGTGACAACAAAGTATTGTTTGAAAATAATTCCGTGTTTACCGGAGTTTATTCCGGGAAAACAATAAGGGATACGTACGGAGCTTACTCATATGCCGGTGGCTATCATCTTCTCGAGGTGCTTGAGGCGATGGAAAAAGGCAATAGCGGAACTGATTATTTTGTGAAAAACCATGCAAAGGGCAAAGAGTATATAACATGGATTGTATTCGAGCACAACAGCAGCAGGTATATACTGGGAAGCGTAACGGATGAAAAATACATACTTAGCATTTATGATTATGAGGGAAGAAAAAACACCTTGTATGCGTTTTCTTATGTGTACTCGTTTTTATTGATATTGCTGTGCACGCTGCTTTGCTACGCAACTTACAAATATAACACGACCGTAAGTGAACATGCGGTGATAACTGAAAATAATCAAAATCTGATAACCAGGCTTAAAGAAAACGTTTCCGAGCTTGATGATAAGTTTGAAAAGCTTTCTATTTGCGACTACCTAACCGGAACATATAACAGGAAATTTTTCGATATTTTTTATCCAAAGCTTGAAGCAGAGATTTTTCTTCCCGTTTCTATTGCACTCATTGATATTGACGGTTTAAAGCTTATAAACAGCACTTTCGGATATTCTGAGGGAGATAGTGTTTTAATCGGAATTGCACAGGTTTTAAAGGAAAAATGCAGTGATAGCGATGTTTTTTCACGATATGGTACTGATGAATTTGCAATAGTAATGATTAATACGTCATATGAGGAAGCGGTACAAAAGCTTATTACAATATCAAAAGAAGTACAAAACAGGTTTGAGCATCTCTCCGTTGAGTTTTCATTTGGAATTAGCACAAAAGTTACGGAGGATGACAATATATATGACGTAATGCTTGAGGCTGAGAACAATCTTAATTCGGACAAACTTTCATCAGCATACAGCATGCACAGCGGTTCTATAAATATGCTCAGGAAGATTCTGCACGAAAGGACGAGCGAAACAGAAGAACACTGTGAGAGAATTAAGGTTTACGCTGAAAAGCTTGCCTCTGCTATCGGTATGGATGAAAAGAAAATCAGACAATTGGGGCTTTTGGCTTACCTGCATGATGTGGGTAAAATTGCGATGCCTGATGACATTCTCAACAAAGAGGGTTCCCTTACAGAGGATGAATTTGAGGTAATGAAAACCCATCCCACAGTCGGATACAACATTGCAATAGCATCACCGAGGCTCAAGCTTATAGCGAAGCATATTATGCAGCATCACGAACGATGGGACGGAAAGGGTTATCCAAAGGGTCTTGCAGGTGAGGAAATCACTATAGAAGCAAGAATTATCTCAATTGTTGATGCCTTTGACGCTATGACCAGCAAAAGAGTATATAAAGAAAAATATAGCGTTGGGGAATCATTGGAAGAAATAATAAACTGTTCCGGTACTCATTTCGATCCGGAGCTGGCAAAAGCTTTTGTGAAGGTTGTTTTAGATGAAACGTCAGACGGTAATACTTTGCTCAACTGAGAAAGCGCACATCCCACACCTTAATATGAGCAGGAAGGGCTAATGGAGTTTATATGAAGTATATGGCATATCGCTTAAAGTTCAAGCTGTTTGCACAGCACTATATCAATATACAAGACAAAAGAAGCGATTGTCACTCTCACACATGGAATATAACATTGTATATTGACGCCAACAGCCAGTTGAATCAATTTCATAATATTGAAAATGTAATAAACATTATGCTTGACGAATATTCAAATACTGAGCTAAACTCTCACCCCGAGTTTGCGGATATTGAGCCAACACTGGAAAATATCGGAGAGATTTTTTTCAATAAAATAAATTCACTTCTTTCTCTGTACAACTTCAAGCTCGACAAGCTTGAAATAAGTGAAACACCAACCCGAGTGTATGTTGTAAGAAACAAGTCATGCACCGACGAAAACAAGCGGATTGCCAACGCAAAAAAATATTTGAGTGACATTATATTTCATACAGTTGAACTGGTGACAACCCCTAAAAAGTCGGTAATTGTATCAGAGCCGGCAGAGGAAATTTTTGAGCCCTTGAAGGATGATAAGCAGGAGGCTTTTATATCTGAAAAGAGCGTACCGGCTAAAAAGGAATATGGGCATTTATTTTTAAAATCAGCTGCCGCAGTTCTTTTTATTTTAGTGTCCGGCATATTGCTTTTGCTATACATAAACAGAAAGGGCAGGAACCCTTGGGGTTCTGACTCATTCGGTCATGTATTTAAAGCAGATTTGTTGTATAAGTCAATTAAAGAAGGTCAGTTTTATCCGCTTTACACCAGTCTTTGGTATAACGGAATACAACCTTTTAGATATTGGGCACCTATACCCTATTACATTATGGCATCTTTGCAGTTTATGACAAAGGGTGATGCAATTTCTGCATATAATTTGTTCGTATACTTTTGTTATACTGTCGGTGCGGCAGGGTGGCTTTTATGGGGAATTAAAGAGAAAAGGGTTTTTGTTTCCGTTTTGATTGGAGTATTATGGTTTTGCATGCCGGATAACGTAAGGGTGTTTTTTTCGGAAGGCAACATACCTCGTATAACAATAGCTTTTTTGCTTCCTTATATGTTTTTCTTTATCTTTCAGTATATCGAATACAAAAAGCTTATTGCTTTGGCGGCGGTTGTAGTTACAATGTCGCTAATTAGCATGTGCCATCTTATGATTGCCGCAATGCTCGGAATAACCACCTTTATATTCCTCATATATTATGGTGCGCAAAGCAAAACCTTTGTAAGGCCATCTCACATAATAATTGGTATGCTGCTGGGCATATCTCTTTGTGGGGTGTGGCTTTATCCGGCTTTGCAGGGTGGACTTATGTCGATTGACGCTGAAGCGGTGTCTGAGGTTATGAAGCTTTTGACATTCCCTGCCACTCAATCGTTAAATCCCATGCTAAGGTTTAAGAATATAGAGATATATTATTTCGGAATCGCCTTTGTGGTGGTTGCTCTTGCAGGTGTGTTTCTTTCAAATAAAAAAAGCATGCCCGGGTTTTCAACCCTTTTAACAGTATTTTTAGGAACAACAACGGCGCTTGTACCAATTTTAATAAAGCTACCGCTTAATCAACTGCTTTGGATGATGCGTTTTACGCCTATTGCATATGCTGTTTTCTCGCTAAGCATAATCTTATGGAAAAACGCTAAGCGCATAACACTAATTTTGTTGATGGCTTTAATTTTTGTAGATTGTGCGGCTTCGTTCAAAATATTGGCATTTAACAGCAATCCGTCGCCTGACCTCTTAAATATGTATGATGAGGTTTCCGAGCTGACAAGTCAGCGTACTGCAATTATGGATTTAAGCGAATTCGGTTCTTTTCCGTCTTATCGTATTTGCTCGGATAAAAGGATGACACAGTATGCATATGGCTGGGCTTGGCAGGGTGCTTCAACCTCACAGAATATCGTGCTAATAAATACCGCATTAGAAAAGGAATATTACGGATTTATGTTTGACCGCTGTCTTGAGCTTGGGTGTGACACTGTGCTTGTTAAAAAGGACAAGGTAAAGAAATTTGCAAAACTCGACTATAATGCCTACAAAAGCGGCTACAAAATGATTAAGGAATATAACAACGGATATTTGTATAAGAGGGAGACCCCTGAATCCTTTGGGCTTATATCGAAATACTACGGTCTTGCTATAGGTGACAGGGCAAGCAATATTTCTCTTCAGTTCCCCGGATATCAAATAGGAAACAGCCTTGTTCTTGAGGATTACAGTCTTGAGGAGATTACTGAGTATGAAATGGTTTATGTTTCCGGTTTTTCCTACAGAAACAAGAAAGCCGCCGAAAAGCTTTTGTATGATGCCGCTGATAGGGGCATCAAGGTTATTGTTGACATGAACGCTGTGCCAAACGACCCTATAACTAACAGACTTACCTTTATGGGAGTTACGGCACAGCCGATACAGTTCGAAAACAGGCTTCCCGATTTGCATGTTTCGGGCGAGGTGTATTTTCCGACAACATTTAAGGAAGAATTTAGAAAATGGAATACTGTTTATCTTGAGGAAGTACCGAATCCTACCGGCTTTTCATGGATGGGAGGAAATAAGCTTACCTTTATCGGAAAAGGCAATAACAGTAACATCACATATGTTGGTTTTAATTTACTGTACCATGGCATGGTAAACGAGGACAACATGATGAAGGATATATATGCAGGTGTGATGGGAAAAAATGCGGAAACATTGCCCGAAAGGGATGTTGTTCCCATTGACATAAGGTATGAGGGAACAAAAATATATATCGACGCGCCAATTGGAAATGTCAATACAACACTTGCAAATCTTGATGCCTTCGTTTCAAAGCAGGATACACAAACGCTGCATAATCTTCTATGCACAGTGTCTTTACATACACAGATTGATATTACATATCCGTATATCGGGAAGGGCTTAATTATAAGTATCTTTGGGTTTTTACTGACACTTGCGTTTTTTGCGTTTGTAATCAGGACGGGAGGGAAAAAGGTTAAATGAAAAAAATGATTGTCGTGCTGCTTATTTCTATTGCTGTTTTAGGCACAAAATGCTTTTCAGAGGAAATTGTTATAGACGGTGATTTTTCGGATTGGGTTGACAAACCATCGATTAATTCGACGGACGAAACCGATTTAAATGACAATCCCGAGCCTATCCCACAGGCTGAACCCGAATCAACATCAGAGACAGAGCCTATAACTGAACCCGAATCAGTATCAGAGGTTGAACCTATACACGAAGATGCATCTACAACCGAGACAGAAACTACAACCGAGCCAGGTACAACAACCGAGCGCGAATCCACAGCAGAGCCAGAATCAGAGGTAGTGCCTAAGCCTGCTTCAGAGCCCGAGTCAGTGCATGTTCAAGATGATAAAAAAGGGCCAAAATATAAAATTTCTCAGTTGAAATGGATGATGAATGAAAATTCTGATGTTTTATATATAATGATAAGGCTTTCTCATGGGAACAATGCACAAAGCACCGAGATTACCACAGAAATGCTTACTGATTACGGAGATTACGATATCAAAACAAACTATGACACTAATGACGGTTCTGTTTTTACCGAAGTAAACGGCACAGATATTACAAGCAGTGAGGGTAATTGTACCGTTATAAACAAGAATACTGTTTATCTTGAATATGCAATTCCCGTAAGCGAGCTTATAAAAGATGCGAAATGGGGATATCAAATTAAAATCAAGGTACATACGCAAGACGATTCGGAGCCAAAGAAAGATTATATTATTATTTCTACGGCAAGCACAGGACCTGTTATTGGCGTTGTAATTGCAGCCTTGATTGCGGTTGGTTATTATTATTTTAAAAGGAAGAGAACCTAATGTATCTGCTTGTTTTTTCTGTTTTATTAATATGGGTTTACTTGCTTTCCGTGTTCACAAGGGCAAAGCTGTATTTTGCGAAGTTTGTTGTAGGATCTGTCGGGTTTTTCTTTTTCACAATGTTTTATTTTGAATCCTATCTTACAAAGCCTTTGGGGAACGCAGTTGCTATGGTTGCAGGAATACCCGGAAAGTTTTTTGGAATATATGAAAGCTTTTCACAGTATTCATTGATATTTATATCAAGAAACAGTAGTTTTATATCATTTTATATAGATTATGAATGCTCCGGAATTATTGAAATGCTGGCATTTTTGTCACTTTTATGGTTTTTTCCGCTTTACAATACGGCTGAAAAGACGGTTATAAGCATAGTTGGGGTCGGATGGATATTTTTCGCAAACGTGCTTAGGATTTTTATTATCTGCTTAGTAATTTATTTCGGAGGAAACAATATATTTTATTTTGCACATACTGTTTTCGGAAGAATAATATTTTACGGGTTTTCAGTTGTAATGTACTTTCATGTGTTTACCAAGTCACATATTATAAGGCAAAAAGTGGGGGCGTTTAATTATGGAGGAACTGATAACACGAATAACTAAAGAGCTGATCTTTTGGATGGCATGGATTATCATACCTCTTATTTGGGAGATTGCCCCCGCAATAGGCGGTGCTTTTGTGCTTGTGGAGAAAAAAGTATACGGTCGACTTCATAAAACGCCAATAAAGTATCCGGAAATTACCGTTATAGTTCCTGTTTACAATTCTGAGGGCACTCTTTACAACTGTCTAAAATCTATTTTTGAAAGTGAATATCCTAATAATATGATAGACGTATATCTCATAGACAACGGCAGCGTTGACAACAGCTATGATGTATTCGTAAAGTGTCAAGCAGAGTTTAAAACCCTTTCGCTTTGGTGGCTAAAGGCAGAACAAGGCAAGTCAAAGGCATTGAACCTTGCTCTTTTCAACAGCGGTGGAAAGTATATAATTAATGTGGACAGCGATGGATTTCTTGAAAAAACCGCATTAAAAAAACTGGTTAATAAATTCGAAGTCAACCTTGACGTACATTGCATGACCGGTTCCGTTTTAATTGATCCTGAGCTTATTGAGCGCACAGAGGATCTTTTACTGAGGCTGGTACGACGATGTGAATTGTTTGAGTATTGCAACGCATTTTTAGCGGGGCGCAATTATCAATCGGAATTCGGAAGCTTGTATACCTTGTCCGGTGCTTTTTCGGCATTCCGCAAGTCAGCGATAATGAAAACCTTTCTTTATAACAGCATAACTGTTGGCGAGGATACACATGTTACCTTTCAGTTAAGAAATCTTTTAAACTGCGATATCAAAATATGCGAGGATGCTCTGTTTTTTGTCGATCCCATAGAAAGCTATAACAAGCTCTATACTCAAAGGCAAAGATGGCAAAGAGGGGAAATAGAGGTTTCCCATATGTTTTTAAAAGACAAGCTGAAAGTATCGGAGTATTTTAAAAATTTTATGATACGTGTTTTAATGTATGACCATACCTTTGCATTTCCTCGGGCTATATGGTATTTTGCAATAATATATTTGATTTTTATTAATTATCCAATTTATTTGGTTGTTGGCTCTGTAGGGATACTGTTTCTTTTATACAGTCTGTGTGCTTTTCTGTTTTTCCTTTGTGTGCGAGCATATCTGAAGGAATTTAAGGAACTGAGAAAATATTATTCCGGCCTATGGTATGTCTCGTTTTTGTATCCTCTATTTAATGCACTTGTGTTTTTTATAAGGCTTGCAGGAATTATAAACAGTATAAAGTCAGATATGACGTGGAAAACAAAAAATATAACCGAAGAATGGACTGATTTCTTAAATACAGTAAAAGGTGATTTGAAAAAGTTTAATAAACATTTGAAAAATATCAGAAGGAGGATAAACAATGAATGAGATTACGGTGGTTCTGCCGGCTTATAATGAAGAGGAAAATTTAGAAACGCTTGTTTCCGAATGGGAGAAACATGCCGGAAAACTTTCGGCAGAGTTTGGCTTGAACCTTAAAATCGTTGCGGTAAATGACGGAAGCCGTGACAAAACAAGGGAAATTGGAGAAAGGCTTGAAAATGAACGGGAAATTTTCACACTGGTGAATCACGAGGTAAACAAGGGGCTTGGTGAGGCGGTTAAAACAGGAATTGTTCATGTTCTTGACAATTGTCCGGATTCCGAATATACTTGTCTTATGGACTGTGATAGCACCCATGACCCGCGTTATGTTTTTGATATGCTGAATAAACAAAGGCAGAGCGGCGCAGATGTAGTTATTGCTTCAAGATACCAAAAGGGTGCGGCGGTAAAGGGCGTTTCACCGTTCAGGCTGTTTACGAGCGAAGGCGCAAAATATGTATATTCGATTTTGTTAGGGGTTAAAAACGTTCGTGACTATACATGCGGATATCGATTGTATAAAAATGAGATTTTAAAGAAGACATATAAAAAATTCGGTGGCAATATTATAGAAGATAGCGGTTTTACCTGCATGGCAGAACTGTTATATAAGCTTTACTCATGTGATGCGGCTTTTGAAGAGGTTCCGTTCGAATTGAGATATGACTTTAAAAAGGGCGCAAGCAAAATGCGTGTATTTAAAACCGCAAAGGACAGCATTTCTCTTGCATTTAGGCTTAGAAAACTAAAAAAACAGTAAATTAAACAGAGGATTGATACAGTGAAAAAAATATTTAGTTTAGCGATGATAATAGTGCTGTTCACTTTCACGCCGGTAGGAGCTGCAGAGACTGTAAACGTCTATGTAAACGGAGAAGAAATTATTTCCGACACCCCCGCTATAATAGTAAATGATTCTACAATGCTTCCTTTCAGAGCGATTCTCAATTCACTCGGCATATCCGATTCGCAAATTATTTGGGACGATATTTCTAAAAGCATTGAAATAAAGTACGGCGAAAGTTTTATCTTTTTATCTGTGGGTCAGAGTGCCGCAATTGTTAATGATAACATAATGTTTCTTGACGCCCTACCCTACATAGACAACGGTATTACTTTGGTTCCTGTCAGATTTATCTCTGAAAGCTTGGGCGCAGATGTAAGGTGGGACGGAGAAAATAAAAACGTTTACATTATAAAGTAAAATTTTTTAAAAAAAGTATTGACATTTATTTTATAATATGCTACTATTAGCTTGTAAAAAGCAAAATTATCGAAAGATAGTGACGCAAAGCTATAGGGTCTTAATCCGTTTGCGGATTTGATAGCCAGCTACCGTAATTTTAAGCACAAATGTGTTTAAATTGCGGTTTTTTTAATTTATGATTTAGTAAGGAGAATTTTTAATGAAAAAAGTAAGGTTTATTCCTGCAATTGCGTTATCGCTTTTCTTATCCTTTACATGCTTTGTCTCAGTTGCTGCTTCAAATGTTGACGAGAACCTTGCTATGTATGTATACGAAAACTTAACAATAAACGGCGGTCAGGTTGTCGTGTACGGTGATGCTGTAGCCGTTGAGACGGTTACGGGATTAGATTGGGACGAGCGAGTCATAGACGGCAAGCTATATGCAGATGTTCCCGAAAGCCAAATGAACTCCACTGTTGAAAATTATCTTTCAACGGAGTCATATAACAAGCCTTCACCACAAATAGATGTCCGGTTAAAGGATTTCCCGGAGCTTGACAAAAAAGGTTCACTGACACCTGCAAATAACATGAGTATTAATTCCAGTGGTTGGTATGACGAGATAAATGTTGCAAATAACGGACAACCCGGGCTTACAATAATCGCAAATGAGGGCGATGTTATAGAAATCAGGGCAGACAGGCTAGCACTTGAAGGTCCAATCAGCGTCATTGGGAGCGGAACGGTTTTATTTTACATAAATGAACTACATTTGCCGGGAAACAATAATCCGAGTATAAATAAAAATGGTGCGGCAAAGGTGGGCTTATACCTCGCCGATAATGATGACATTATCATGAAAAATATTTCCGGAAATTTCAGTATATATACTAATCAAAGCAATATAATAATCAGAGGCTCCAGCCATATTATCGGTAATCTGTACATGAACGGTTTATTGGAAATGCAGGGAAGCTCTAAAATAACCGGTTATGTCGGCGGCAATAATCTTAATGCCAAATTATCGGGTGGCATCGGCGAAAAAATTAAGAAAAACTGGGCAATGGTTGTAATTGAAGGAAGGCTTGTTGCCGATAATGTGCAAATGATGGGCGGACCTGTTGTAAAACTTGGCAGCGGTATAATTGATATAAATGACGAGCTTGCAAAAGCATTTGCTCCGTCTGATCCACCGGAACCACCTATTCCCGATTATGAACAGGGAATTTTGGGGGAATATTTTGATGCACCTCAGGTAACAAACCAATCAGCTCTTAGAAAAATGCAAATTGACTCACGTCCATTTTTTAACTGGCAGTATGGCTCTCCGGACGAAAGTGTTATAGAGGTAAATACATTTGCGGTTAGATGGAGCGGTTTTATTAAGCCGGAAAAATCAGCATATTACACTTTTAAGACTCTATCTGACGATGGTGTAAGGCTTAGCATCAATGGCGATAAACTTATTGACAGGTGGGGGCTCGTAAATCTCGAATACACCGCTTCGGAACCTGTTTATCTTGAGGCTGGTGTTTTCTATCCATTGGTGCTGGAATACCAACAGCAACCGCTCAATTCTCTGGTATATCTGTTTTGGGAAACTGAGGAAGATGGGATGTCATCAATTCCCGCTTCAGTGTTCTATGTAACAAAGCAGGATAAAGAAGAATACTTGTCCGCTAAATATTTTAATCCTGTTTCTGCCTCGGGCACTGGTCTTTCAAACAGTTTTTATAGAGACGAAGAGGATTTTGAAGAGAATAACGAATCAAATTCTGAGGTAAATTTCATTAATTACGAGTGGGGGCTCGATGCTCCCGGCGATATAACCGAGGATACTTTTTTTGCAAAAATGGAAGGCTTTATAGAGCCAAAATATACCGAGAAATTGACATTGTATTTTGAGGTTGACGATGCTATAAGGGTATGGGTAGACGATATCCTCATTATCGACCAATGGAATTCAAATAGCCGTGAATCTGTGTCTGGAACTTTTAACGCAGTTGTCGGTCAAAAAAATAGGATTAAGATTGAGTATTCTGATTTTGGCGGAGGCGCAACCTGTATAATGAGATGGCAAAGCGGCCTTCAGGAAATAGAAATTGTGCCTACAAAATATCTATATACAAAGTAAATTTTTCTGTACCTAACATGCTTTCTGGGGAACTATTGATTTTTCAATAGTTCCCCAGTTTATATATCTACTGTTATTAATTTAAATTGTTACGATACGATTTATATGAAATACAAAATGGCTGTTACCTCAATAAGTGAGCTTTCCACTTATTGAGGCATGCCGTAAAGAAGGGAGAAGAGGATAAGCAAAAAGTAAATAATGTCATACTTAAATTTCATTATGACTATATGTAAATTGATTGATACTAATTTATTTTCCCCGATTCTCATATATAGAATTAGCCACCCTTAAAAAAGCTTCTTTTTGTGCTGCTGTAATAATGTCTTCTGACTCGCTAATAGCTTTTTTGATTATATTCTTAAGATGGTTATCACCATCCTTTATATCTGAAATTACTACCAATCCCAAAGTATTGCCCTCACTCTAATTTTTAATAATTATATTTTGATAGGTTGTTCATCTACAGTTATCTTCCCTGTTTCAACTTCCATTTTTAAAGTTCTGCTATTTGTTCCGCCTATTTGTGACCTGAACCTCTTTATATTAAGATACATCAAGGTTTTTTTTACAGCAATAATATTTTTTTTCCCAATATTAAAAACATCATTATTCCGAATAGAATCAGCACCACCAAAAATATTTATATCAAGCTCATCTTTATGACAACCAAAATCATGATACATTTTATTAATTATATAAGGTATAGCAGTAGTTGCATAATAACATGGTTTTTTAATACTAACAATTTTCGAAGCAGGAGGCGTAGGTAATGCAATGTGAACCATTCCCGCCACCTTTTTGGTTTTACTGTAAACTGTTATTGCAACACATGATGAAAGTGCAAAAGTTTTTATCACATCATTGCAATTGTCTGAAACAGCATATTCACCAATACCTACAATTACATCCAAAATATCACTCCTCTTGTAATAAAGAACAAATCATATTTGGAATACGTTGCAGGGATGCTTGTGTTTCAACTGCACCTATATTGTATGCCACTTTGGGCATACCATAAACAATGGATGAACCCTCATCCTGTCCTATTGTTCTCGCTCCGTTTTGCCTCATGGACAAGAGTCCCCTTGCCCCATCGTATCCCATTCCGGTAAGTATAATACCTATTGCTTTATTACCGGCTTCTTTTGCTACTGAATCAAAAAGAACATCAGCTGAAGGGCAATGGCCATTAACCTTTTTACCGTTAAAACATTCTATTTTATATTTTTTGCCTTCTTTTTTTACTATCATATGATGATCCCCCGGTGCTATAAACACAGTTCCGTTTTTTAAATAATCACCCGTCTTCGCTTCTTTTACTGTTAGGTCAGTTGAATTATTTAATCTCTCTGCGAACATACGTGAAAAATTAGGTGGTATATGTTGTACAATAAGTATCCCCGGTATATTTGCCGGCAAACATTTTAGTATACTGTAAATTGCTTCTGTACCTCCAGTGGAAGCACCTATAGCTATTACTTTATTAGTGCAAAAATCATAGTTATCAGCTATTTTACTTGAGCTGTTCCCTGTATTCAAACGAATAACATTTGCCAATGATGCTGTTTTTATTTTATTTGTCATCTCATTTATAAATCTTTCAACATTATTGGTTGATTTTATATCAGGTTTTGTCACAAAATCCACTGCTCCTGCATTCATTGATTCAAAAACGACACCGTCCAAAGAAGTTACTACAATTACAGGTATAGAAAAGTTATGCGTTACTTTTTTTATCAATTGAATACCGCTCATTTTTGGCATTTCAATATCACATGTCATTACATCAGGCTTATATATGACAACTTTATTGTATGCATCAAAAACATCATTTGCTGTAGCAACTATTTCAATGTTTGAATCCTTTGATAATCCCCCTGCTAGAACTTCCCGGAAAATCAAACTGTCATCAACTATCAATACTCTAATCTTTTTTGCGGGTAGCACTAAATCACCTCAATGGTAACTGTCATTTTTAGCCTGTAACCAACTAATTTTGATTTTTAGAAAATTCATCATCATTTGTTGGCTCTTCCTTTTCTTCTTCAACGATATAATCATCTGGGCTGATTGTAGAGTTTTCTGTATCAATATCAGGTGAATTTTCCGTCTCATCATCGTTGCATAAACCTTCATCAATATCTTGATAATCCAAAAACTCATCTATATCCTCGTCATACAATGTATCAATTAATTCATTAAAAGAGTCATCATCATTTGTAAAATCCTTTAATGAATCACAATACTCTACCTCATCAATATCAGATAATATTTGCTTATTTTTATTATGACTTATTTTTTTAAGTTTAAATTTAGATACAGTCCCCTTAAGCATTTCTGCCTGCCCTGAGAGTTCTTCGCTTGCGGCAGCACCCTGTTCTGCAGTTGCGGAGTTTGTAGAAACAACTTGTGAAACCTCCGTAATACTCTGATTAATTTGCGTGATTCCTATTGCCTGCTCTTTGGAAGATACTGCGATTTTACTCACATAAGAACCTGCTTTGGTAATACCATTAACTATCTTCATCAAGGCATTTGCAGTTTCATTTGCAATCTGAGTACCTCCCTGGATTTTTTTAATTGAATGCCCTATCATTTCAGATGTCTCTTTTGCTGCTTCTGCTGAGCGAGCAGCAAGATTTCTCACTTCATCTGCAACTACTGCAAAACCTTTGCCGTGTTCTCCTGCCCTTGCCGCTTCAACAGCTGCATTTAATGAAAGAATATTTGTTTGAAATGCTATATCATCAATTACTTTAATAATCTTGTGTATTTTTTCTGATGATTCATTGATTTCCTGCATTGCATTTAACATTTCAATCATCTGATTATTGCCTTGTTCAGCATTTTTCATGGAAATTTCAGCAAGCTCATTAGCTAATTCAGCATTTTCTGCATTCATATTTGTTTGAACTGCTATCTCCTCAAGCGAAGCAGTCAGCTCCTCAATAGAGCTTGCTTGTTCGGTAGCACCTTGAGCAAGTGCTGAGTTTGATTCAGAAATCTGTTTTGCACTGACTGCAAGTTGTGTAGCGGCTACATTAATATTGTATAATAATACATTATTTTTATCAATTAGTTCGTTGAGTTTTTTCCCAAGCAGGTCATTTTCAGAATTAACATCAATACTAATTGTCAAATCACCATCTGCTAGTTTTTCTGCTGCTAAAGCTTGTTTCCTTATATTTTCGATCATTTTATTGAATGATTCTGCAAGCTTTCCAACCTCGTCTTTGGTTTTAGCCTGTACCTTTACATCAATGTCGCCCATGGCAAGCTTATTTGATGCTTCAACCATTTTATTAATAGGTTTACTTATACTTTTGGATATTATAATGCCGAGAATAACAGAAAGAACAAAAGCAAATGTTACAATAATGAGCATTGTATATTTTGAATCAAGTGCTTTTGAAGAGTTCAGATCCGCAATATTTGAAGCTTCTTTTATTTCGCCTAATAATATTGCGTTAATCAATATCGTCATTTCACTGACTACAGGCTCAACATTTCGCAATAAAATTAAATCTGCTTCC
>CAZUVQ010000034.1:0-15970 GCA_964623915.1 uncultured Oscillospiraceae bacterium | reverse complement strand
CGGTAGATTTCCGAAAGACACTTCTACTATTACCGGCTGCCTGCTTTTAAGACCTTCACTTGCACGGAGAAAATCTATATGTAAATCGTCTGACGTGATTTTGTCAGGGCGCGGATAGTCACCGAGCGCATCTACAATTTTTAGTTCACGTGCAGATACAGGCAGAACAAATGCAGTTAATATAAATACAGATAATATCAAAGATATCAGCCTTTTCATGGTCTTAGCCCTTTCTTATGTCAACTCTGCGGATTTTTCCGCTGATGGTTTTTGGAAGCTCATTTACAAATTCTACAATACGGGGATATTTGTAAGGAGCGGTCTGATTTTTAACGTAATTTTGTATTTCTTTTGCAAGTTCATCGGAAGGTGAGTATCCTGTTGTCAAAACAATTGTAGCCTTAATTACTGTCCCACGTATGGGATCAGCGGCACCTGTAACAGCACATTCCAGTACAGACGGATGCTCCATTAAAACGCTTTCTATTTCAAATGGACCAATCCTGTATCCTGATGCTTTTATAATATCGTCAGTCCTGCCAACATACCACAAATACCCGTCTTCATCACGCCATGCTGTATCACCTGTATGATACAAACCGTCATGCCATGTTTCAGCGGTTTTGTCTTCATTCAGATGATAACCGGAGAAAAGACCAACCGGAATGTTTTCACGGCTTGCGGCAACACAAATTTCACCTGTTTCACCTGTTGGAACTTCATTGCCTTCCTCATCAACCACACGCAAATCGTAAAGGGGTGAAGGCTTGCCCATTGAACCGGGTTTTGATTTCATGCCAATAAAGTTTGCTGCCATCAGAACTGTTTCCGTCTGACCGAAGCCTTCCATAAGTGTAAGCCCCGTCTGGTCATAAAACTTATTAACAACCTCGGGGTTAACTGCTTCTCCTGCAGTTGTTGCGTATGATAGAGAAGATAAATCATGACCTTTCATTCCTTCTTTTATAAAGAAACGATAAATTGTGGGAGGAGCACAAAAGGTTGTGATTTTATATTTTTCAATTATTTCAAGTACATCTGACGGAGCAAATTTATTGAAATCATAAACGAAAACAGCCGCGCGCATAAACCACTGACCGTAAAGCTTGCCCCAGACAGCCTTTCCCCAGCCCGTATCAGCAATTGTTAAATGGAGACCGTCCTCCTTTACATTATGCCAAAAAGCCGCTGTGGGGATATGTGCTATAGCGTATGTGTGATTGTGCAGTACCATCTTCGGAAAGCCTGTCGTTCCTGATGTAAAATACAAAAGCATGGGATCAAAACATGAATTTTCTATTCTATCAAGCGTTTCAGGTGCGTTTTCAACTTCCTCGTCAAAATCAAGAAAACCCTCAAATTTCCCGTTTGCGGTAAAACATTTTTCGACTGTGGGTGATTCCGGCAGTGCATCTGCAACATGCTGTGGAACGGGAGCGTCTGCTGTACACACAATTGCTTTGACGGAGGCGGCGTTAAACCTATAAATAAAATCCTTTTTCGTTAAAAGGTTTGTTGCGGGTATAACAACAGCACCGATTTTATGCAAAGCAATAATAGCATACCAAAATTGATAATGCCTTTTTAAAACAAGCATTACCATATCACCTTTTTTAATGCCGTGTGAAAGGAATAAATTTGCACATTTATTTGAAAGGCGCGATATGTCACTAAAAGTAAAAGTTTTTTCATCGCCAGTTTCATTACACCATACCATGGCTTTTCTATCAGGTTCGCTTGCGGCTATTGCATCAACAACATCATATCCAAAATTAAAATTATCGGTGGGAGTAGCTTCAAATTTATTAAGCACTCCGTTTGCATCAAATTCAGGTTTACAGTAGTTTTTATATATATCTAACAATATTTTCAATCCTTTCAGGTTATCTCTTTTTCAATACAATTGCGAGAAACTCACAATCTTCACCGCCGGCGGCAACCATGCCGTGCCCTTGTCCGCTATCATAGTAAATTATATCACCCTCATAAAGCATTTCAACATTATCTGCAACTCGGATTTTTAAAGAACCTTTTAAAACTATGTCTATTTCCTGACCCTCATGGCTGTTTAAATGTATTTCTCCGATTTCTGCTTCTTTTGAATATGGAGCTCTTACATAAAACGGTTCCGCAGCTTTGTTTTTAAAAAATGGGGCTTTGTGCAGGTATGTGAAGCCTTCACGTCTTGAAATAGGGAGACCGTCATTTTTCCTTATAATGCTGTAAGATGAAAGCTTGGGGGAAGTTCCTTTCAAAATATCAATCATATCAATGCCGAAACGTTCGGCACATTTGTAAATAAATGTAAAGGAAAAGTCAAGCTCTCCGTTTTCAAGCTTTAAATACTCCTCAATTTTAACATCTGTAATTTCAGCCATTTCCTCCGGAGTAATTTCCATAAGCTCACGTAAACCACGTATTCGGTCGGCTATTTCTTTAATTGTTTTTTCCATTATTTCTAAACACCCTTTCATTTAATCATACTTATCCCCAATTATACATTTTGAATAATTGTACTATTTTTTTATAAATTTGTCAATGATTTTAATATAAATAGATGCTTTGGCAACATTTTATCAAAAAGGGAATGCAAACTATTGACAAAATTTGAAAAATGAGTTACAATTACAAAAGCTATTTATGAATAATTATATTTGGAGGGTTTATTATGAAATTAACAAAGATTTTAACTCTTCTTCTCGCAGTAATGCTAATTACGGCTTGTTTTGCAGGGTGCTCTACTGGCAATACAAATGTAGAAGAAGAACAGGGAAAAGTTGTTGCATCCGCTGATGACCTGCCCGGCGCAAAAATCGCAGTTCAGCTTGGAACAACAGGCGATATTTATGTATCTGATTATGAAGAAGAAGGCTCAACAATTGAGCGTTACAGCAAGGGCGCAGACGCTGTTATTGCCCTTAAAAACGGCAAGGTTGACTGTGTTGTTATTGACTCTGAGCCGGCAAAGGCTTTTGTGGCAAAGAATGATGACCTTAAGGTTTTAGAAGACCCATTTGAAGTTGAAGAATATGCTATCTGTGTTTCAAAGGAAAAAGCAGAGCTTACAGCAAAAATCAACGAAGCTCTCGCACAGCTTAAGGATAATGGTACACTTGATAACATTATTGCAAACTACATAGGTGATGAAACAAAAGGAACATTGCCTTATACATCTCCCGAAGGTGTTGACCGTTCTAAGGGTACTCTTACAATGGCTACAAATGCCGCTTTTGAACCATATGAATATGTTGAAAATGAAAAAATTACTGGAATTGACGTAGATATGGCTCAGGCAGTTTGTGATATTCTTGGAATGGAATTAAAAGTTGAAGATATGGAATTTGATTCAATAATTACTGCAGTACAATCGGGTAAGGCTGATATCGGGGTTGCCGGAATGACAGTAACTGAGGATCGTCTTAAAAATGTTGATTTTACTGATCCATACACAACTGCAACACAGGTTATTATAGTTCGCAAATAATTTAAAAATGCATGTTTTCGGGGCTATTCGCATGCGGGTGGCCCCGATTTATTTTATTGAGGTAGCATAAATGTTTAATAAAATAGCTGAAAAATTTAATCTATATTTCATAGGTATGGCCGAAGGCTTTCAACAGAATTTCTTAGACCAAAATCGGTGGAAGCTTTTTGCAAACGGTTTGCAGGTTACTCTGCTTGTTACTTTTCTTGCTTTATTGATAGGAATTTTTCTTGGATTTATTATTGCTGTAATAAGGTCAACCTCTGAGAGAAACATTATTATTAAAAATAAGTTTGTAAAAGCACTTTTAAGATTTCTTGATTGGTTGTGTAAAGTTTACCTCACTGTAATAAGAGGAACACCGGTTCTTGTACAGCTGATGATTATTTATTTTGTAATATTTGCATCATCAAATAATAAAGTATTAGCAGCTGTATTGGCTTTTGGCTTAAACTCAGCGGCTTACGTTGCTGAAATATTTCGTTCCGGAATCATGTCAATTGACGAAGGTCAGCTTGAGGCGGGCAGAAGCCTTGGTTTTGGATATGCCAGAACAATGGTTTATATAATAATGCCGCAGGCTTTTAAAAACGTGTTACCGGCACTTGCCAATGAATTTATAACTCTGCTTAAAGAAACCTCTGTTTCTGCCATGATAGGTTTATCTGACCTCACTTATGGTGCAAACTTGATAAGAAGCCGAACGTATGAGGCTTTTTACCCACTGATAGCACTTGCTGTTATTTATCTTGCAATTGTAATGCTGTTATCATGGGGTGTAGGTCTTCTTGAAAGGAGGCTTCGCAAAAATGAGCGATAACTATATAATTAAAACTGAAAACCTTTGTAAGCATTATAAAGGCGGAATAATAAGGGCGCTTAACGGTGTTTCGCTGGATATCAAAAAAGGTGAGGTTGTTGTAATAATAGGTCCTTCAGGCTCGGGTAAATCAACATTTTTGCGCTCACTGAATCTTCTTGAGATGCCTACCTCGGGCAAAATACTTTTTGAAGATGTAGATATTACTGACCCGAAGGTTAATATCAATGTCCATCGCCAGAAAATGGGCATGGTTTTTCAGCACTTTAATTTGTTCCCGCATATGACGGTGCTGGGGAATATGACGCTTGCACCCAAAAAGCTATTAAAGATTTCAAAAGAAAAAGCGGAAGAAAAGGCAGTTATGCTTTTGGAAAGAGTTGGGCTTGCTGACAGAGCCAACGCATACCCCTCTCAGCTTTCCGGCGGTCAGAAGCAAAGGGTTGCAATAGTACGTGCACTTTCTATGAATCCGGAAGTTATGCTTTTTGATGAACCAACCTCAGCGCTTGACCCTGAAATGGTGGGCGAGGTGTTAGATGTCATGAAACGGCTTGCAAATGAAGGAATGACAATGGCTGTTGTAACTCATGAAATGAATTTTGCACGTGAGGTTGCGGACAGGGTTGTATTTATGGATGAAGGAATAATAGGGGAAATAGGTACTCCGGAACAAATTTTTACAAATCCGCAAAATCAAAGAACAAAACAGTTTTTGCAAAGTATATTATAATAAAACCCTTGACAAGGCAATGCTTTTTTTGTATAATATGTTTTGTCGCAAAAGTGGCCCGGTAGTTCAGTTGGTTAGAACGCCAGCCTGTCACGCTGGAGGTCGTGAGTTCGAGCCTCATCCGGGTCGCCATTTTTGCTGTCTTAGCTCAGCAGGCAGAGCACTTCCTTGGTAAGGAAGAGGTCGGCAGTTCGAATCTGCTAGACAGCTCCAAACAAAAAGAACAATTTAGATACAATCTAAGTTGTTCTTTTTGTTTTTTTCTTATATTTTAATGGGCTTAAACCGAAACTGGATTTAAACATATAATTCATATGACTTTTACTGTTGAAACCTGACGCGTATGCTATGTCACATATTGAAAGGTCTGTGGATAATAAGAGCTTTTTCACATAGCTTAAACGTAATTCGTTGATGTATTTTTGTATTGTCATACCATAGTAATCTAAGAAGAGTTTTCGTATATAATTTATACCAAAGTTTGCGATTTTTTGAAAATGCGATAAATCAATGTCATGTTGATAGTTGTTGTCGATATATTCCTTTATTCTCATAACACTTTCTGCATGTTGTGTTAATTCATTTGGAATATACAAATTTTGATTTTTAATTATGTTTAGAATATTACCGATAGCAATAAGAGATTGCATCGGATTATTTTTATCTATTTCACCATAAAGTTCTAAAAGCTGTTGTCGTGCAAAGACGTTTGTGGTAATACAGTCAGGTATGGTGTTTATAACCTCGCTAATTTCAGCATCATCACAGCTAAAATGCACTGCATAGCAAGTAAAATGACCAATTGTAAATCGCTCTTGTGAGGGCTTTACAAAAACAACCATATTATTACGATGTGGGCAGAAGTTGTTGTTGATAAAAGAACAACCGTTCCCTGAGTCATATATTTCTATTTCATAGCGGGATACCTTTCGCTTAGGTGTTATATCGCAGGTAAAAAAATCCTTGCTTTAAAATACATTCTTTGGTAAAACATATTTACTCCTTGTTAAAAATCTAAAAAATATGATTATCTTTTGATATATTAAATAAATTTGTTTGATATAATAATTATAAATCAAAAATAATGTATTAACCTAACAGCATAAAGGTTTTGTAATAAATGCTGATACCGTTAATTTATTAAATTTATCTGCGGCGTTTTGAACAAGTTTTTTTTCATCAAAAATACCAAAAACTGCTGAACCACTTCCTGTCATGGCTGTGCCAAGAGCACCGCTTTCAAGCATTATTCCTTTATAAAAGTCAAGGTCTCGGTAGCGTTCGCGAACCGTTTCCTCCAAAACATTGTAAACTCTTATTGAAATTCCATAAAGGTTTTTCTCATGGAGGGCTTCTATCACACCATCGGTATTTGGATGGTGTTTAATATTTTTTATGCTAAGATCTTCAAATACGGATTTTGTACTAAGAGAAATCAGTGGCTTTGCTATCAGAATGAAGCAGTCAGGAAACGAGGGCAGCGGCGTCAATATTTCGCCAAGCCCTTCTGCTAAGCAAGTTCCTTTTTTAAGGCAAAAGGGGACATCTGCACCGCACATAAGACCAATCTCGGCAAGGGCATCATAAGTGAGCGGATTACCAAACATTTTATTCAGACCGGTAAGCACAGCTGCAGCATCAGCTGAACCTCCTCCAAGACCTGCACCCATTGGGATTTTTTTGTGAATACCAATGCTCAGACCTGAACTAATGCCTGTTTTTTCAAAAAAAAGGTCAGCCGCTTTATATGCAATATTTCTTTTATCCGTAACGAGATACGGCCAGTTTACACTAATAATTATTTCGCCGTTGTCATCCGTTTTTATGTCAATTTCATCGTAAAGCGAAACTGTCTGCATTATAGACTTCAAGTTATGATATCCGTCTGGGCGTTTTCCCACTACATCAAGGGTGATATTTATTTTCGCATATGCCTTCAAATTTTCTGTCATACTACATCTCCAATTTCCAGTCATCAAGAGAACCTTTAACGGCTGTAAAAATCTGTTCCCTCAGGCCGTGATTTTCCATTTCAAGAGAAGATAAAAGTTCTTTTATATACTGCCTTTTCGTATTCCCGTCAGATGGACATGTTGATTTGACCGTTACAATATTTTTGTTTGCTACAAAGTTTTTTATGTCCTTCTCTTTCATGTAAATCAAGGGGCGTATGAGAAAAATATTCTTTCTGTCAAGGTATGTCAAAGGCGAAAAACAATTAATTCTGCCTTCATAAAACAAAGACAGGAAAAATGTTTCAACTACATCGTCATGATGATGCCCAAGTGCAACCTTATTGCAGCCAAGAGCCAAAGCGTTGTTATGAAGTGCACCGCGGCGAAGCTTTGAGCATAATGAACAGGGATTGGTTTCCTTCCTTATTTCAAACACAATCTGATATATATTAGTATCAAAAATATGAAGCTCCATCCCGTTTTCCGCAAAAAAAGCTTTAAGGGGTGTAAAATCCATACCACTAAAACCCATGTCCAACATAACAGGAACTACCTCGAATTTTTTTGGATAAAAACGGCTTAAAGCATTAAGAGCAAGTGCTAATGTAACACTATCCTTGCCGCCTGATACGCCGACAGCAATTCTGTCACCCTCGTTTATCATTTTGTAATCATCCACCGCACGGCGGACATAGCCTAAAATTCTCTGCAAGACTAAACCTCTTTCCGCCTGTATGAACCCATGCTTTTTTTACTTTTACGCCTTGAGTTATTGCCTATTTTTCTTACAATCATAACAGCAGTAATAAGACCAATCAAAAGATACGGCAAGGGTGAGCCAAGAATAGTTTTTATGGGGTTTAGAATAAATGCTAAAGGTACTTTTTTTATTTCCTCAATAGCAACCATATATGTTTCTCCAACCTTATATTCACCGTACCAATATTCCATTCTGCCAAGAATGTCACCTTCTGATACAGGTGCCGTAATATTTGCTAAAATATATTCTTTTTTTTCAAGGTCAGTCACGGAGACTCCTTCGGGAAGGTGTGCCCTTACAGTGGATTGTGCTTCAAGGATAGCTTCATCCATAAAGCTTTTTTTAATGGGGACACTGCTTATCACATCACCTTTATCAACAAGGGTGCGCGTATCAAGAGTCAGCAGACCATATTCGATATTTTTCTTGCTGTCAACAAATGACATCACCTTTCCGTCCTCTGAATTTTTGGCACCGAGAACAACGGATATAACATTTATTCCGTCAGACGAACCGTAGGATACAAGACAGCAACCGGCATTTGTTGTATAGCCTGTTTTAATTCCGGAGGCGTACTTACAATAATATTGAGATTTGGGGTTAATCAGATGATTTGTCGAAGTGAGGTGCCTTTCCTTATCAAAAACATTAGTGGGTTCAAGTGTATATTCAGATAATGATACAATTTCCCTGAAAAGTGGAAGCGACATAGAATGTTTTGCAATTTTAGCAAGGTCAGCCGCTGTTGTGTAGTGATTTTCGTCATGAAGGCCGTGGGCATTTAGGTAATTGGTCTTTTCTGCCCCAAGCTCTCCTGCTCGCTTGTTCATAAGGTTTGCAAATTCTTTTGTACTTCCGCTGATATGCTCCGCAAGAACATTTGCCGCATCATTTGCAGAGGCGATTAAAAGACCGTATAATAAATCTCTGACTGAAATCTTTTCGTTTTCAGAAAGGAAGAGCTTGCTGCTGTCGTAATCTATACTGTTTACTGCATTGAAGCTTGTTGTTGCCACACTGTCAAGATCTGCGTTTTCAATGGTAAGAATAGCTGTCATTATTTTTGTTGTGCTTGCAGGGTACATCTTTTCGTTTGCATTTTTTTCGTATAGAACAATACCAGAATCCGCATCAATAAGAATTGCCGCATCAGAGGATAATTCAATATTTGCATAGCAATTCATGGAAATTAACAAATGGATTATCAACGCCAAGGCGACGAAACTCTTTTTCATAAACCATAACTCCCGTACTTTAATATAATTTTTTTATATTTATGTTGAAAAATAATATAATTTATTATATAATATACCAAAAGTGTGTCATTGGCAAGGGATAATTTCAAAAAGTGGTTCAGAAGGTCACATATGAAAAAAATCAAAGAATTTTTAGAAAACAATAAAGTAAAATTAATCATTATAATAATTTGTTCTGCCTGTGTTGCCCTCATCGGAACAGGTACGGTTTTTCTTTTAAATGAAGCAAAGGTAAACAAGGAGATTGCTGAGGCTTTTAAAACCGACACAAATTCCGGTGTTATCGTTATATATGTTAAAGGTGCCGTTGAAAATTCAGGCATATATGAGCTTTCGGCAGGGGCAAGGGTTTATGATGCCATAGAAGCCGCGGGCGGTTTTTCGGCTGATGCTGACAGGGAAAAACTAAATTTAGCAGAAATTTTGGAGGATGGTCAACAGATAACTGTTTTTTCTGAAAATGATAAACATACTCAGTCTGAACTCGTAAATATAAATACTGCAACTTTGGGTGAAATAATGACGCTGCCCGGAATAGGTGAGAGCTATGCTGAAAAAATCATCGAATACAGGGAAACACATGGTAGCTTTCAAAATAAATCAGATATAAAAAAGGTTGAGGGTATAGGGCAGAAAAAGTACGAGACCATAAGAGATTTTATAACAGTTTAACTGGAGGTATTGAATTGAAAATATTAATTGTCGACGATGAAAAATTATTGGTCAAGGGGATAAAATTTAATTTTGAGCAGGAGGGATTTGCCGTTGAAACCGCTTATGACGGTGAAGAGGCAATAAAGTTAGCGAAAGATAAAAGCATTGATTTAATTGTTCTTGACCTTATGCTTCCTAAAATAGATGGGCTTGCAGTTTGCCAAAAAATAAGGGAGTTTTCCAGGGTACCTATAATTATGCTGACAGCCAAAGCAGAGGATATGGATAAAATTTTAGGGCTTGAATACGGTGCTGACGATTATCTTACAAAACCGTTTAATATTCTTGAACTGAAAGCCCGCGTCAAAGCAATTTTAAGAAGAACGGGTAATCAGAATGAGAATAATAGAAGAAGACAAGCGTCTCAGTTTGCTGACGGCGTAGAGATTGACTATAATTTGCGCAAGGTCAAAATTAACGATAAATGGATTGAACTGACCAGCAAAGAATTTGATTTGATTGACTTATTTGTAAGCAATCCCGGAAAAGTTTATTCAAGAGAACAACTGCTTGATTTTATTTGGGGTTATGATTATCCGGGAGATATCAGAACAGTGGATGTCCATGTCAGAAGGCTAAGAGAAAAAATTGAGCCTAATGCAGCTGAACCGACATATATTCTGACCAAGTGGGGGGTTGGCTACTATTTTAAAGAAGATTAAGCATAGTCTTAATAGTATCAAGTGGAGGCTTGTTGCCACTTATATGCTTGTTATTCTCATATCTGTCACGCTTATATCTGTATATATTATAAAACTTGTCGATGATTTTGCATTTGACGAAAAAAAACTTGATTTAACGCTTAAGGCAAACATTTTATCAAGCTTTGCCGCAAACAGCAATTTTGATGAAGAAGAAGACATAGCGAAAATTAAAAGCTATGTTGAAATGGTGGGGGACGCAAGGGTAATTTACCTTGACAAAGATTCGAGGGTGGTTTATGATACATCACATTCATTGTTTCTAAAAGGTAAAATTATGATTGTTCCTATTATTTCTGAAGCTTTAGGTGGAGTTGATTCTATTGAGAGAATGCAAGAGAATGGGAATTACTACATAAATGTTGCCGTTCCGGTTACTAAGGAGGGCAATACTATAGGGGTGATTTATCTTCAATCGACCGCTGATGATATGGAAGAATATCTTTCACATATCAGGCAAAACCTATTTGCGCTTTCAATTGTTATTTGTATAATTGTTTGTTTGTTAAGCTTTGCTCTTTCAAACCTTTTTACCGCACCTGTTGAAAACATGACAGCGGCAATAAAGTATATGAGTGAAAATGAGCAGAGAGAGGAACTTGATATTCGTGGTTCAAATGAAATAAATGAGCTTGTTGATGAGTTCAACAAGCTTGTTGCAAGGATAAACTTAGTTGAAGAAAGAAGACAGGAATTTGTTTCAAACGCTTCTCATGAGCTTAAAACGCCTCTGAGCTCAATTAAGCTTGTCTGTGATTCAATTTTGCAAAATTCTGATGTTGACAGAGATACAATTAACGATTTTCTTTTTGATATGAATGATGAGGTTGACAGGCTTACAAGAATTACAAACAAGCTATTAACTCTTACTAAAATGGACGTATCCGTGCAGGAAAGCAGCCTTATTGATCATAGTTTAATAAATGTTAAAAGCCTAATCCGCAGGATTGTAAAGGCATTAAAGCCGCTTGCCGATGAGAAAAAAATTAAATTTGAGGTCGTTTTGCCGGAAGATGTTTATGCAAGCATTGATGCGGACAAAACATGGGAGGCAATATATAATTTGCTTGACAATAGCATCAAATATACGGGCGAAGGCGGTTGGGTTTATATAGAAATGTATCGTGAAGGCCGTTTTATGTTTATTACTGTTGCCGATAACGGTATAGGAATGGCAGAAAGTGAAAAAGAAAAGGTTTTTGACAGGTTTTACAGGGTTGATAAGGCCAGAGCAAGGGAAACCGGAGGAACAGGGCTCGGGCTGTCAATAGCAAAATCCTCGGTTGAACTGCACGGGGGGAATATTGTAGTGGAAAGCCATGAAGGTGAGGGCAGTCTGTTCAGAATAATTATGCCCACTGTTTCAAGGACACCTTCAAATCAATCTGAAAGCGTTTCTTAAGGAAGGGATTATTATGAAAAAAATTATCAGCATTTTTTTGTGCTCAATTCTCCTTGCTGCGGCAGGGTGCGGCAGAGACATTGGTGAGAGGAGATCTTGTGACCTTTACTTTTTAAACAGCGAAAAA
This sequence comes from uncultured Oscillospiraceae bacterium, assembly GCA_964623915.1. Classification (GTDB taxonomy): domain Bacteria; phylum Bacillota; class Clostridia; order UMGS1883; family UMGS1540; genus CAZUVQ01. Next base: position 4,018 of record CAZUVQ010000034.1, on the reverse strand, counting down.
ACAGCAATGGTTAAGGAAACAAGAAACATTCCGGATAATACGAAAGATGAACTTGCTTTTGCGGTACAAGGGCTTATTGCCGGGCCGTCCGAAATAGAAAATGTAAGGACTATTCCGGAAGGCACCGAATTGTTGAGTATTTCTGTTAAAGATAAAATTGCCACCGTTGATTTTAACAATAAATTTGACGAGGGTACAAACATTGAAAAGCTTTGGAGCAGATATACTCTTGTTCTTACTCTGTGTGAGTTCGACGGCATTGAAAAGGTTAAAATTTTCACAGAAGGAAAAGAACTTATGGGTATTTCATCAGGAGAACCACTGCCGGCCCTCGGCAAGGGAGATATTGTAACGGACAGCTCCCAGATTCACAATGATAAGACAACGCTGACGCTGTATTTTGGTGACAGTAATGTTATGTACCTTGTGGCAGAGTCAAGGCAGGTTGAAATAAAGGAAGGAGAAAAAAAAGAAAAAGTTGTTGTTGAAGAACTTTTAAAAGGTCCAAAAAACGAAAAGCTAATTGCTCTTTTCAAGCCTGAGGTCAAGGTTCTTTCGGCGGAGACAAAAGAGGGCGTCTGCTTTGTTAATTTCTCGGCAGATCTCTCGTCAAAACTATCGGGCGGAAGTGCATTGGAATTACTTTTGGTATATTCGGTTGTCAACTCACTTTGTGAGCTTAAAGATGTAGATAAGGTACAGTTTCTTATTGAAGGGAAAAAGGTAGAAAGCCTTTCGCATATGTATATGGCAGAGCCTTTTGAGCCTAATCCGGATTTACTTAAATCCAACAGTAAAAATACACAATAAGTTTATAAAATAGAAGGGTTAGAAAAATATATGGGACAAAATATAAAAGATTTGTGTGAAAACATAAGAGAAAATTACAGCATAGAACCATCCTTATATTCAAGGTATAATGCAAAAAGAGGTCTTCGTAACGAAGACGGAACAGGCGTTCTTGCCGGTCTTACAAACATTGGTAATGTTCACGGTTATATACTTGATGAAGGAGATAAAATCCCTGATGAAGGATGCCTGCGCTACAGAGGTATTGATGTGGCGGATATAATAAGCAATTGTCAGAAGGAAGACAGATTCGGGTTTGAAGAGGCTGCATACCTTTTGCTTTTTGGTAGGTTACCGAGTAAAGAAGGTCTCAATGACTTTATCGAGATTCTTGGTGAAAATAGGCTTTTACCGGAAGGATTCACTGAGGATATGATTTTGAAGACACCCGGTCAGGATATTATGAATAAACTTGCAAGATCAGTTCTTTCGGCATATTCATATGACAAGGATCCTGATAATCTGGAACTTTCAAATATGCTCAGGCAGTCCATTGAGCTTATTGCAAGATTCCCTGCTATGATAGCATATGCTTTTCAGGCGAAAAGACATTATTTTGACAATCAAAGCCTTATAATTCATTCGCCGCAAAAAGAATTATCAACATCGGAAAACTTCTTGCACATGTTAAGAAGCAATAATAATTATTCGGAACTTGAAGCCAGAGTGCTTGATACTGCGCTCATTCTTCATGCGGAGCATGGCGGCGGTAACAACTCGGCGTTTACCACTCATGTTGTTTCTTCCAGCGGAACGGATACGTATTCTGCTATTGCGGCTGCCATAGGTTCTCTCAAAGGACCAAAGCATGGTGGGGCAAATAACAGAGTAATGGGTATGATGGAAGATATAGAAGCCAATGTAAAAGATTGGGAGGACAGCAATGAGGTTCATAATTATCTTGTTAAAATCCTGAAAAAAGAAGCTTATGACAAAAGCGGTCTTATATATGGAATGGGGCATGCTGTATATACAATAAGCGACCCGAGGACAGTTATTTTAAAAGCACAGGCAGAGCAACTGGCAGAAGCCAAGGGCTTTTTGAAGGAATACAGATTATATAATCTTATTGAAAAGCTGACGCCCAGTGCTTTCAAAGAGGTTACAGGAAAGGATAAAACGCTTTGCGCAAATGTCGATATGTACTCTGGGTTTGTTTACAAAATGCTTGATATTCCGAAGGAGCTGTACACCCCTATATTTGCTCTTTCAAGAATAGTCGGTCTGTGTGCACACCGTATGGAAGAGGCTATTGCCGGAGGGAAAATTATCCGCCCTGCATATAAAAGCATAAAAAAGAATGAGGAATATATTAAAATTGAAGACAGATGATATTTGTGCCAATTAAATATGTATATATAAATCCTTCTATGATAGAACAAAAAATATCATGGGAGGATTTTTTAAAGTGACAAAACTGTAAATTATAAAAAAATGTTGTTTTATTTAAATAGCCATGTTATAATATTATAGATATAAAATGCAATAGTATTGTTTAATGTTTGCTCACATAAGCAGAATGGAGGAAATAGATATGGCTGGATTGATTTCAAAATTATTCGGTGATTACAGCGAAAGGGAAATTAAGAGAATACGGCCGACTGTAGATAAAATTCTCTCACTTGAGGATGAATATAAAAAATATACAGAATCAGAATTAAAAAGTAAAACAGAGGAATTTAAAAAAAGGCTTGAAAACGGGGAAACTCTTGATGATATACTTCCGGAAGCTTTTGCAACTGTCAGAGAAGCATCAGCAAGGGTTCTTGATATGCGGCACTTTCCTGTGCAGCTTATAGGTGGCATAGTTCTTTACCAGGGGAGAATTGCCGAAATGAAAACAGGTGAAGGTAAAACACTTGTTGCAACATTGCCTGCCTATCTCAATGCGTTATCCGGAAAAGGTGTTCATATCGTTACTGTAAATGATTATCTGGCGCGGCGTGATAGTGAGTGGATGGGGAAAGTTTATAAATACCTCGGTCTGACCGTTGGTCTTATTGTAAACGGTCTTGAAAGCAATGAGAGGAAAAAAGCATATAGTGCAGATATAACCTATGGAACAAATAATGAAATGGGTTTTGATTATCTGCGTGATAATATGGTTATATACAAAGAAAACATGGTTCAGAGGGGACATGTGTTTGCAATTGTCGATGAGGTTGACTCTATTCTTATTGATGAAGCCAGAACTCCGTTGATTATTAGCGGCATGGGAGATGCATCAACTTCTCTTTACACAACTGTTGATAGATTTGTCCGCTCACTGAAAAAAGTTAAAATGGTGGAGCTTGATTCAAAGGAGCTTCATGATGAAATAGATGCTGACTATGTGGTTGATGAAAAAGCTCGCTCGGTCACGCTTACGGCAAAGGGAACAAAAAAGGCAGAGGCTAATTTTAATGTGGAAAACTTAGCAGATCCCGATAATATGACGTTATCACATCATATTAATCAGGCAATACGTGCATATGGTACTATGGAAAGGGATCAGCAATACGTGGTTAAGGACGGTCAGGTGTTTATTGTAGATGAATTTACCGGCCGTATTATGCATGGAAGGCGCTACAGTGATGGTCTTCACCAGGCAATTGAAGCCAAGGAAGGCGTGAAGGTTGAGAATGAGAATAAAACGCTTGCAACAATTACCTTCCAGAATTATTTCAGGCTTTATGATAAGCTTTCAGGTATGACGGGTACGGCAAAAACGGAAGAGGAAGAGTTTAGGGCAATATACAGCCTTGATGTTTTGGAAATTCCTACAAATAAGCCCCTCGCAAGGGTGGATTTAAGCGATCAGGTGTACAAGACTGAACAGGGTAAGCTGCGTGCTGTTGTAAGGCAAATTGAAGAATGTAATGAAAAAGGGCAGCCTGTTCTTGTTGGTACAATAACAATTGAAAAGTCGGAATTATTAAGTAAAATGCTTAAGGCAAAAGGTGTTAAGCATGAGGTGCTCAATGCAAAATTCCATGAAAAAGAAGCACAGATTATTGCACAGGCAGGTAAAAAAGGTGCTGTTACTATAGCAACAAATATGGCAGGCCGTGGGACTGACATTATTCTCGGCGGTAATTCTGAGTACATGGCAAAAAGTGATATGCTAAAAGCTGGTTACACAGAGGAAATGATTATTGAGGCAACGGGGTTTGCCGAAACCGATAACGAA
>CAZUVQ010000033.1:0-16305 GCA_964623915.1 uncultured Oscillospiraceae bacterium | reverse complement strand
TATTGACCTATTAATGCTTGATATTAACACGCCTGATTCCGCCGGCATTCAATTGCTTGAAATGCTGAAAAAAGGGTGCTCAGAACAAAAGCTTGACGACTGTGGTTTATTGTTTGATGCAATATTTAAGCAATCACCGGTAGGTATATTTATTTCAAACAGTATGGAACCATTTGATTCCGAGGGCAATAATGAAGCAAGAATAAACCCGTTTTTCGAAAAAATAACAGGCCGAACAAAGGAAGAAATATTGAAGCTTGGGTGGGCAAAGATTACACATCCTGATGATTTGGCTGAAGATATGCAAAACTTTAAAAGGCTTATGGCCGGGGAAATCAGAGACTATTCAATGGAAAAACGCTATATAAAGCCGGATGGTTCATGCATTTGGGTGCATATGATTGTGTCCTCTTTGAATTTATCGAACGAGCATGATTTTCGTTATATATGTTTGATTTTAGATATTACCAATAAAAAACTAATTGAAGCAAATTTACAAGAGAGTGAGCGAAGCAAATCCGTTCTTCTCTCTCATCTTCCGGGTTTAGCTTACAGGTGCAAATATGATAATGAGTGGACAATGCAATACATTTCGGCCGGTTGTTACAATTTGACCGGATATCCCCCGGAAAGTTTGCTTAATAATAGAGATTTGTCTTTCTATGACCTAATTGTCCCCGAATACAATGTAGCTTTATCGAAGGAATGGAAACGAGTTCTTGATATGCGGCTGCCATTTAAATATGAATATGAAATAATTACGGCAAACAAAGAGCGCAAATGGGTGCTTGAGCTTGGAGAGGGAATATTCAGTGAAACAGGTGAAATTGAAGCACTTGAAGGAATTATTATTGACATAACAGAAAGAAAAGTATTTGAGAATACCCTCAAAAATAGCAATGAGCATGACAGATGGACAGGTTTATATAATAGAAATTACCTGGAAAAATTGCTTGAAAGTGATTTTAAAAATCATGATACGAAAAAAAGAGCACTTGTTGGAATTAATCTGAGTACCGTACAATCATTAACCACTACGTATGGGTTTCATTACACCCAGGATTTAATAAAGAATGTCGTAAACACTCTAAGCATTTATTGTACTGATAACCGACAATTATTCAATACATATGAAAACCAATTTGTTTTCTATATAAAAAGCTACAAGGACAAATCTGAATTGATAGAATTATGCAAAACCATAGAAAACGCATTGGAATCTTTGCTCTCTATAGAAAGAATAAGCGGCGGAATTGGTGTTATTAGAATTGATTGGAATAAAACATTCAATGCCGACCAGATTTTAAAAAACCTCCTGATTGCATCAGAAAAAGCAATGGAGCTTGACGACAGAGAATTTGGTTTCTGTTTTTATGATTTTGAAGTAGAAACACAAATGAACCGTGAACAAGAGATAATACGTGAGCTTAAAAAAATTGAAACGTCCGAAAATAACGGCGGATTATATTTACAATATCAGCCGATACTTGATCTTAAATCAAATCAGATATGTGGCTTTGAAGCTTTGGCAAGGATAAAAACAAAAAAACTTGGGCTTGTACCTCCTGCGGAATTTATTCCTATTGCCGAAAAAACCAAACTAATTATTCCGATTGGCATTAAGGTTATTCACCTGGCACTTGATTTTTTAAGAAAATTAAATGAGTTAGGCTATACAAAAATAAGTATCTCTATTAATGTCTCTGTTATACAATTGTTGAAAAATGATTTCTCTACAAAGTTGTTTGAGGCAATAAATGAAACAAAGGTATACCCTGAAAATATATGCCTTGAAATCACAGAATCGGTATTTGCTACAGATTACCAGGAAATTAACAATATTTTCGGTGATTTAAAAGAAACCGGAATTCACATTGCTATTGATGATTTCGGGACAGGTTATTCTTCGCTTGCAAGAGAGCGTGACCTAAATGTTAATAGCTTAAAAATTGATAAACAATTTATTGATAATTTATTATATGAACCTGAAAAAGCTTTGACGGATGATATTGTCTCCATGGCGCATAAGTTAGGGCACAGCACAATAGCTGAGGGTGTTGAGTACGAAAAACAGAAACAGTATTTATTGGACTGTGGCTGTGACAAAATTCAGGGTTATCTTATCAGTAAACCGCTTGATGAAAGTGTGGCTTTTGAATTACTTGAAAAACAGTTTTAAACTTATACTGGTCAAAATTATTTAAAAAGAAGAAGGGTTTTATTTGAAACTTGGAATTGTGGGAGGGCTTGGGCCTGCTTCAACAATTGATTACTATCGTGAAATAATTGAAAGTTACAGAAGGGTAAGGGGAGAAGATAATTACCCGGAAATTGTAATTGATAGTGTTAACATGGGTGAGCTGGTAATGGGTATCAGGCAACATGATTATGAAAAGGTTGCCGGACTATTACTTTCAAGCATTTCAAATCTTGAAAAAGCCGGGTCAGATTTTATTGCCATTGCTTCAAATTCGCCTCATATTGTTTGGGATAAAATCAAAGATAAAACCCCTGTTTTGCTTGTCAGCATTGTTGATGCCGTCTGCGACTACATAATTATGCATAATTTTAGAAGGGTTTTAGTTTTTGCCACAGAATTTACAATGAAAAACGAATTATACAGCAATGCTCTTTCAAAGAGAAATGTTGAATATATATTACCTTCCGACGAGGATATTAAAATTCTTGGCAGCATTATCTACCCAAATTTAGAAAACGGAATTGTTTTAAAAAAAGACAAAGAAAAAATGATTGCCATTGCAGAAAAATATATTAAACTCAATACTGCTGATTCCATTTTGTTAGGCTGTACTGAAATTCCATTAATGATTAAGCCCGCAGATGTATCGGTTCCTGTTATTAATTCAACTAAAATACATATTGATAAAATATGCGATATATTAATAAATCAGTAATAATATAAAGAATTTTAATAGCACCCTGCATCGATTTGCAGGGTGCCTTTTGTTATGCAGTTATTTATATAAATAGCCTTGCTATATTTGCAAAAGCAAAACAAACTGCAATACCCATCACTGTAGGAATTACAAAAGAAACAGCCGTCCATTTAAGGCTTTGAGTTTCTTTTTTAATTGTAATACAAGTTGTTGAGCAAGGCCAGTGCATCAAGGAGAACAACATTGTGCTGATTGCAGTAATCCATGTCCAGCCGTTTTCAACCAGCAGCTTCTTTAAATCCCACAAACTTTCAAACTCCATAATACTGCCTGATGTCAGATAAGTCATAATGATTATTGGTACAACGATTTCGTTAGCGGGCATACCCAGAATAAAAGCTAAAAGAATAACTCCGTCCATACCAAGTAATTTTGCAAAAGGGTCTAAAAAACTGGAACAATGAGCAAGCAATGTCATTTGACCAACTGTAATATTTGCAATTATCCAGATTGCAATTCCGGCAGGGGCGGCCACGGCAACTGCTCTGCCAAGGACAAACAGTGTTCTGTCGAAAATTGATCTGATAATCACCTTGACTATCTGAGGTTTGCGGTATGGCGGAAGCTCCAGTGTAAATGATGACGGAACGCCTTTCAATACTGTTTTTGTCAATATTTTAGAAACTATTATTGTCATAAAAACGCCCAGAACAATTTCACATGTAAGCAATAATGCCGAAAAAATAGATTTAAATGGCCCTCCATAAGCACCTACAAAAAACATTGTCAAAATCGCAATTAATGTTGGGAACCGCCCATTACATGGCACAAAACTATTAGTTATAATGGCAATTAACCGTTCACGAGGCGAGTCAATAATTCTGCATCCAATAACTCCGGCAGCGTTGCAACCAAGCCCCATGCACATGGTAAGCGCCTGTTTTCCGCAAGCGCAGCATTTTTTGAAATACTTATCTAAATTAAAAGCAACACGCGGCAAGTATCCCAAGTCCTCAAGCAGTGTAAATAAGGGGAAAAATATTGCCATAGGGGGAAGCATTACCGAAACAACCCACGCCAGCACACGATACATACCAAGTACAAGCATTCCATAAAGCCAGTCAGGCGCTCCGAAATAGATAAATGCATCAGTCAGTCTGTCTTCAACCCAGAATAAGCCTTTCGACAGCAATCCTGACGGAATGTTTGCGCCTGTTATTGTTAACCAGAATATAACCAGTAATACAACTATCATTATCGGAAAACCGGTCAGCTTGCTGGTAAGTATTTTATCTATTTTTCTGTCCCTTTCATTATAGTTGTTTTTATCAAAATGCACTGTATCCGAACATATTTGTTCAGCTGTCAACACAATGGAGGAAACAATTATATCACGCAATGTTTCCTTTGCAATACCATTATCATTTAATATTTTATCAGCCTGTATCAATGCTTTTTCCACGTTTTCATCTTTGCATAGCTCATAACCGAGATATTCGTCAAGAGCAGAAATAAGCGTTTCATCACCGTCCATCAATTTCAGGCTCAGCCACCGTGAATTGATTTTTAATTCCTTTTTTCTTAAAACAGGCTCCACTATATCAACAGCCTCTTCAATTGCTTTGTGGTATTTGATTTTAAATGGAGTTGTTTCTGCCTGCCTTTTAAACAACTTGTCAACATTCTCCATTAGAAAATTCAAGCTGTTTTTCTCTCTCGCCGTTGTTCCTATTACAGGTACACCAAGTTTTTGTGATATTGCATCCAAATCAATTCTGATGTTTTTCTTTTTTGCTTCATCCATCAGATTAACACAAACTACTACTTTATCTGTGATTTCAAGTGTCTGTAACACAAGGTTTATATTACGCTCAAGACATGTGGCGTCACAGACTACAATTACCGCATCAGGTTCACCGAAGCAAATAAAATTTCGTGCAACCTCCTCTTCTGCCGAGTGCGCCATAAGGGAGTATGTACCTGGAATATCGACTAAAATATAAGCCGAATCCCCATAACGGCAATATCCCTTTGCATTAGTAACTGTTTTTCCGGGCCAGTTACCGGTATGTTGATTAAGCCCTGTTAAATTATTAAATACTGTGCTCTTACCTACATTGGGATTACCTGCTAATGCTATGACCTTGTCGTCAGGCGTTTGTTTTTTTATAACCAATCCCAAATCAACTGCCCCAATCCCTGTTGACTCATTTGTCAGACCCATTGTTACCCCCTCTATTTGTATTAGTATACTAAAACATTTGAAGAATCCTCTGACCTTAATGCAATAACGGCACCTCTTATTAAATAAGCAACCGGATCTCCTGCCGGGCTTTTTTGAAGACATTCCACTTCGGTTCCTTCAATAAGACCGATATCCTGCAATCTTCTTCTTATACTGCCGGTAGACAATAATGATTTTACTGTTGCCGTCTGACCTTGCTTTAAATCTTGCAACGAATTTACATTATGCATAAATTATTACACCTCATAATACATATTAGCATAAGGAAACTTAGTTTCCTTATGCTATTATATGGAAAAACCAAATATGTGTTACAAAAGCATTAATTTTCGGAGAAAGGAATTGAATATGGAGAATAACTCAAACTTTTATACATTAAAGGGATATCAGTTAAAGAAAAACATTCAGATAACCTCATCGATGGAAGATTATCTTGAAATGATTTGCCGCATAATGAAAACACAGGATGTTGTACGAATAAACGAGCTTGCAGACAGACTGCATGTAAAACCACCATCTGCTTCTAAGATGGTAAGTAATCTGAAATATTATGGTTTAGTGACGTTTGAGAGATATGGTTATATTAAACTTACCGATGAAGGAGAAGCTTTGGGTGATTATTTGTTATACAGACATGATGTGTTAAACAAATTTTTAAGCTTTGTAAATAACTCCGAAAATGAAACAGAACAAGTTGAAAAAATCGAGCATTTTCTCGATGAAAAAACAATAAAAAATATCGAAAAACACATAAACAAAACACCCGACTACATTAAATACATGCGGCAAAGGTTAAAAAACCAAACATAATTAATATAGCGGTTAAAATGCTAAGAAAGCATTTTAACCGCTATAATTAGTTAGAAACCTCATAAAATATGGATAAGCATTTTACTTATAGATACCATAAGTTTTGTTTACGTTCTGTACATAAACAATACCGTTACCCGGCTCATCAATTTTCAGTTGTTCCCTTATGGAGCTGACTATTGCATCAGTCATTTCGGCTTCAGAGAGAATCAACACAATTTCTTTTTCAGGTTCTATTTCCATTGAAAACAGCTTGCTGGTTTCGTGAATTCCCGAGCCCCTCGAATTAATTATGGTTCCGCCTTTTGAACCGGCCTTTACAGCGGCCTCAATCACATCTTCAGCTTTACCTCTTTCAACAATAATTGTAATTGAATGATACATAGTGTTATTTTCACTTCCTTCTTCCAAAATATGATCACAGGCAATACGCTTACTTCCCGCCACAAGGCAAATTGATGTTGTGAAAGCTATGCCATGATGGGGTTTGTAAAATTCGAATTCTTTATTCATTTCCTCAAGAGCTTTGTCTGCAACCTCTTTTATCGCCACAAGGTAAACAAGCTCCTTTCTTTCATCGGAAAGACCCAAATAATTTAATATATAGTTGTTTGCAGTACCCTTACCAAGTGCAACCGTTCCACCGGTAATGCCATGATGCTTTGCTGATTTTAATATTTTGCTGCCAAATCCGTAATTGGCGATTACACATATCAGTTCAATATCACTTTCATTAAACATTCGTATTAACCCTCCTTTTTAGATTTTATCTTAAACATAAAACCTAATACTTGCAGAGCAATTATGGGAGTCATCGCAACCATTGCTATAATCCCAAATCCGTCTACCAGAACATTGGCACCTTCTATGGCTTCGGCAGCACCTTGTGCAAATGCCAGTATAAATGTTGCCGTCATAGGTCCAGATGCAACACCGCCCGAATCAAAGGCAATACCGACAAATAGCTTTGGTACAATATAAGTCAAAGCCAAAGAAATTATATACCCCGGCAAAAGGTAATGCCACAATTGTATCTGGGGAATCAGAATTCTTACTATTGATAGTGCAACTGCAAGTGCCACCCCAATTGACAGGGCGAGCATAACAACTTTTCTTTTAACATAACCACTTGTAACATCCTCAATCTGATGTGTCAATACATATACTGCCGGCTCGGCAAGTATTGTAACCATCCCCAATATAAACCCTACGATAACAACAGCAGCCTTATTATCCATTGAAGCCAATTTATATCCGACCGCGCTGCCAACCTCCATGAACCCTGCATTAACACCAAGCAAAAACATAACAAGCCCAATAAATGTAAACAACATACCGAATAAAATTTTCCTCTCAGTTGACCTTGACAATTTGAACGAAACCTTTTGGAAAATTATAAATAATATTATAATAGGCGCAAGTGCTACAAAAACTTCTGTGGCTATTGTCGGTAATTTTTCTATAAACGGCCTTATGACTGATGACGATACAGCCAAGTTGCCCTCAAGGCTGCCTGTTATTTTATCGGTTTTCGAAATAATGCTCATGATCATCACTGATATAATGGCACCTATAGATGCTATTGCAACAAGACCGAAACTGTCCTTCTCACTTGATTTACTGTCTTTTTTCAAAATGGAAACACCCATTGCAAGAGCCAGAATAAAAGGTACTGTCAAAGCACCGGTCGTGGCTCCAGAAGCATCAAAGGAAATTGCCAGAAACTCCGGGGAAGTGAACAGGGCAAGGAAAAATATTAATCCGTACAGAACCGAAAACACCTTATAAAGCTGTATGCTATATACTATTCTGAAAAGGCCTAGTGCGAGCATTACCGCAACTCCTATTGAAACTATAACAACAATACTCCCTTTTGTTATCATTCCCGCTGTGACAGTGTCCACCTGTCCTGCCATTATATGAAGATCGGGTTCGGCAATTGATATAAAAAAACCAAGCAATAATCCGGCAATGGCTACTATCCTGATCTTGTTTGATTTTGCAATGGCAGATCCCATATTATTTCCAATGGGAGTAATTCCCACATCTACACCTGCTAAAAATATTGTCAAACCTATTATTATAATTACTGCGCCAACGAAAAATCTTATTATCATCGTAGTTTCCAACGGTGTCAATGAAAAGTGTAAAATAAGCACAATAACGGTAATAGGAATAACTGAATATAGAACTTCCTTGAACTTTGACATAAGCACATTCAATTACATCATCCTTTCTCTTAACTTATTTATTGAATATTACTGAAAATTCACCCCAAAAATTTGTTGATTGTTCGTATTATTTAATAATTATTTTGTATATTCCTCTTTTGGATTATTAAAAATTTGTTCTGCTTTTCCTTGTTCGACTATTTTACCCAAATGCATAACTCCTATATAATCAGCAACATATTTTACACTTCTGATGTCATGTGAAATGTATAAAAATGAGATATTTTTACTTTTTTTAAGTTTTATTATTAAGTTTAAAATCTGCTTCGCAGTCTCCTTATCAAGCGAAGAGATTATTTCATCGGCAATAACAAATTCAGGGTTTAACGATAATGCCCTTGCAATGGCAACCCTCTGCCTTTCCCCCCCTGACAGCTTGTCAGGGTAACTGTTTAAAAGCGATGGGTTTATTTCACATTCCCTTACTATTTTCATAAAAAAATCTTCAATATTATCCTTTGGTACAATTTTCTTTGCTGTTATTCCCTCTTTGATAATACTACCAACCTTCATCCTCGGGTTTAAAGAAGAATACGGGTTTTGAAAAACCATCTGCATTTTAGGGCGCAGTTTTCTTATATCCTTTTCAGGTAGCTTTAAAATATCAACACCTTCAAAATAAACTTCTCCTGATGTCGGCTCGGTCAGTTTAAGAATGGTCTTAGCAAGTGTCGTTTTACCGCAGCCCGATTGCCCCACAAGAGCATATACCATTCCTTTTTCAATGGAAAAGGACACATCATCTACAGCCTTTATTGGTGTGTTACTTTTATCATAATAGTATTTAATTAAATTATTCACCGTTATTATTTTCATAATACCTCTATTAGTACATTGAATCAATCAACCTTTTTGTGTATGGATGCTCTGGGTAATTGAATACTTTTTCAGTCTCTCCAATTTCAACAATCTCTCCGTTATGCATTACAGCTATCATATCCGCAATTTCAGAGGCGGCCTGAAGATTATGGGTAATAAACATTATACTCATTTTTCTTTCTCTGTTAATATTTTTTAAAATACCCAGTATTTGCACCTCAGTTTCCCTGTCAAGAAAAGTTGTAGGTTCATCTGCAATAAGCAGCGAAGGTGAAGATAATATCGAAATAGAAATCATCACTCTCTGGCACATCCCCCCCGAAAGCTCAAATGGATATGAATTACAAATTCTTTCGGTATCAGTAAGACCAACGCTTTTAAAAACCTCTGATATTTTTATTTGTATATCCTCATGTGACATTTTTGTATTGTCATTTTTCAAAACTTCTTCAAGCTGCTTTCCGACTTTCATTATAGGATTAAGGCTTGACTGTGGGTTTTGAAAAATCATTGATATTTCCTTTCCCCTTATTTTCTCAAGCTCTTTTTCTGATAGCTTAATAATATCTGCTGTTTTATCCTTGCCTTCAAAAATAATTTCACCGCTGTCAATTTTACCGTTATACCATTTAATGAGTCCCATCACCGTAAGGCCTGTCACCGTTTTTCCTGAGCCAGAGCCTCCGACAACGGCAAGAATTTTCCCTTTTGGTATTTCAAAGGATACGCCCTTTAAAACATTTTTATCAAAGCTGACATAAAGGTCTGAAACTTTTAAAATCAACGGCTTTTCCTCCCCATGGGATTTAGTAAATCGTCAAGACCGTCACCAATCAGATTAAATGCCAGTGTAGTGACAAAAATCATAACTCCTGCCACTATAAAAACGTTTGGGTGATTTGTTAAAATCTGCGGGTCACTTACGGCATTTACCATATTCCCCCATGATGCATAAGGATACGGCAATCCAAAGCCCAAAAAACTCAAAGCAGATTCAGTTAAAATAACTGAGCCAATGCCAAGGGAAGACAGTACTATTATCTGAGGCAAAACATTTGGCAAAATGTGTCTTACTAATTTTTTGAATGTTCCTATACCGGCCGCAGTCGCAGCCAAAATATAATCCTGCTCCAAAATGTACCTCACCTGCCCTCTGACGACCCTTGCTATTTTCATAGCACCGAAAAAAGCGATGAGTAAAACAATAAAAAATATTTGATTTTTAGCCTCAATCCCCATGCTTGTAGTGAGTGCACTTAAAATCAAAATAAGAGGAAAATCGGGAATACAGCTTACAAAATCAACAAAACGCATAATAATCTCATCTGTAATTTTTCCGAAATACCCTGACATTAAGCCTAAAAAAGTACCAAAAACACCCTCAATTATGATAGTGAAAAATGCAACACTTACCGAAATCCTTCCGCCGTACATAAGCCTGGTTAAAATATCCCTGCCCTCTTTGTCAGTGCCTAATAGATGAGCTGGGGAGGGTTTTGCAAAGGAGTTAATGGTTACACCTTTTTCTGATATTGATGCATTTTCCGTCAGCTCAACACCGTCTTTAATATACGTTATTTCGTATTCCCCGAAGGCGGCAAACCATGGCCCCACAAATGAAAAAATTACAACAAATATAACAATACAAATTCCGGCGATGATTTGATTTTTTGAAAGCGATTTTTCTATTTTGCTCACCCCTTCCCTATCCTGATGCGAGGGTCAACAATTGTATAAATTATGTCACATAATAAAACAGAAAAAATGGTTACAGCAGAAATAATAATTGTAAACCCCATAACAAGAGGTGTGTCAGACATTTTCAAGGCAGAAAATGCCATATGACCCAGACCATTAATAGAAAAAATCTGTTCCACAATAAGCGTTCTTGTAAATAAAAGCGGTATATTTGTGCTGATTATTGAAATAAGCGGCACCAGTGTATTAGGGAATACATGTTTTCTCATAACCTTCCTGTTTGAAAGCCCCTTTGCCCTTGCTGCCAACACATAGTCAGAATTTAAAATATTTAGTGTATTTGTTCTGATAAATTTTGTATATGCCCCAATTCCAGTAACAACCAATACGACAATAGGCAGGAACATATGCCACAAAATATCAAGCAGCAAATATAATCCCGTGTGGCTGCCACGAACCGAAACCATTCCCGAAATCGGGAAAAGCGGTATTTTCACAGCTAAAAATCTCTGCAGTATCACAGCAAAGAAAAACCCCGGCAAAGATATGCTTGCAACGGAAAAAAATGAAATAATCCTATCAAACCTTTTAAATTTTTTGACAGCGGCAGTCATCCCTAAAAAAATTGAAACAGAAATTTCAAGAATTAATGCAGCTCCTGAAATGAAAAGCGTTATTAAAACTCTGCTTCCAATAACATTTATAACAGGTTCCCGATAAAGCAAGGATATCCCTAATTTACCCATAACTGCACTTGATATCCACTTAATAAAGCCTGATGCAAAGTTATCATTCAGCCCATAGCTTGCCATAAGAGAGTTTTTCATCTCCTGTGAAATTCTTGTATTTCCGGCAATGCTGTTTTTAACATAATCCCCCGGCATGAGCCGGATAATACAGTAAACAAAAAAAGAAAGGAACAACAGCATAAAAAGGCTGATAATTATTCTTTTAATAATAAACCTTCTCATCCTACCTGCTCCGTTCATAAAAAGTATTATTTCAGCTTTAATCTTTCAATTTCGTCAAAAAAGCTGTAAAAGGTTGTTATGTTTTCCGGCAATGTATTTATGTCTAAAGTATTCTTGTTATAAACATACATATTCATTCTCTGATAAACAGGCATTTCTACTGCTTCTTCCATAACAATGTCAAGAATATTTTTATAGTACCCTTTTCTTGTTTCAATATCCGAGGTAGTGCGAGCGTTTTCAAGTAAATCATCAAGCTCATCGTTATGAATGGCGTAATAATTTGATGCGCCCTCACTGTGATACTTCTGGTGCATATCCGGGTCATTTGTCAGCTCCCATGATGCTGCCCACATATCCCACTGACCTGCATCTAAATTTTCAGTTAGCAAATTCATATCACAATCCACAATATCTAAAATGCCGCCCATTTTTTCAAGTTCAATTTTCATCTGTGTCAGTATGGGTGCTGAGGGGTGGTCCATAATCCCTTCACCGCCTATGCCTACCTGAATATAAAGCTGTTTGTCACCTTTTTTCAATATAGTTTTGTCCCCATCTTTAGTTTGCTCGTAGCCTGCGGCAACGAAGCAGGCAAGTGCATCATCTGCATTATATGCATAAACTTCTTTCGCATCTTTCGGGTACGCCCATGATGTTTTTGACAAAGGTCTTTCGATTACAGTTGCAAGCTCACCGTAATATGAGCTGATGGCAGGTACTCTGTTCATAAGGTGCATAAGCCCTTTTCTCACATTTATATCTTTTATCCTGTTTGCATTAATTCCTATATAACCGTATCCCTGATGACCTACAAGTGAATAGTGCAAACCTTTTTCTTTTACATATTCAAGAGTTTCTATGGTTGCCATGGGGTCAGAAATATCAAGTTCACCTTTTGCAACACCTTCTGCCTTGTTTGCAGAGGATGTGACCTGAAATTTTACAATGGGAATCTTTGGCTTACCCAAAAAATAATATTCATTTGCCTCAAAGGTAACCACATTATTTTTATAACTTTTAAATACATACGGTCCAGCACCACATGGTGCACCGTTTTTTTCTAAAACAACAGATAAATCGCCTTTTTTGAAAACTTTATTGTTTTCTCCCTTAGCATAATAGCTCGAAGGAACAACGCATACGCTGCCAAAATCCCACAACGCCACAGGGCTGACTCCCTCAATCTCAACCGTAACAGTTCTCTCGTCAATCTTTTTTATTCCCTCGATTTCATTAACCTGCGCTTCATTATTATTAAGCTTGTTTTTGGTGTACTCACGTTCAAGGCTTCTGAATTTATCGTCCTCTGCAAGTGGTAAATAATAGTCCTTAGAGTTTTCAAATTCATAATCAGAATAAGCCCTGATTATTGCAGTACGCAACGCATCACCTTTTAAATTATCTGTGTTCTCAAAAGCCAAATACTCTGTTATTGCCTCTTCGCCCAACTCCTCGTAATCTGTTTGTGCACACGTGGCAATATAGTTATACAACTCGTCATCGGTAATATTTTCCGATTTCTTTTTAAGCTCGTTTATTACAACCTCATAGTTTGCATCATCATATTTATATTCATTTATTCCTATTATCGGAAGATAAGCAATATTTGATAACCCATTATATGAGGGGTCACATAGAACTTTAAAGGAAAAAATAACATCATCTGCTGTCACAACCGAGCCATCGCTGAATTTCAGAGAGTCCACAAGTTTAAAAGTATAAACGGTTTTTTCTATATTCCCTTCACTGTCTGTTATTTCCTTTGGCGGAATATACTCACTTGCATAGCCCATAGGAACGCCCGATGGATCAGATCTCAAAAGTGTGACGCCGGTTAACCGTGCAACATCAGCATCATAGTCTGTTACGGCAAAAAAAGGGCTGAAAACACCATTAAATTGCTCGTATCCCACAACTAATGTATCATTGTCACCTGCAAAGCAGCCCCCTGTTATTAATAATATCAAAGCTGTAATTATAGGCGATAGTCTTTTAATAACACCCATTACCAAAGTTCTCCTTTTAACTTATTAAAAAATAATCAACATGCCACAATTAATAAATTGTGGCATAATTATTTTAAGAATTGATTTTTTCATTTTAAAAAGATTTTAACCAATCAAGTGTTTTTTTCGTTTTGTTATAAACCTCCATAGCCGTTTTCTCACTTATGAAACGGTCCATAACCTTTAAGTAAGAAAAAGGATAATCGGATATGTAATAAAACATAATATCTATCAAATTTTCTTCATATTCGACCTTGTCTCTATTAAAATCTGCATTATTTACATGATTAATAAAGTTTTCGTTTTTTGTTATTTTATTAAATATAAAATTAATATTTTTTGACTTTGGAACTTCATTTTTTGTGTAAAGAACATACATTCCTTTTAAAAGCCGCTCAACCGCCTGTTCACAAACAAATGCAACATAAAGCCAACGTTTTCCGGCAATTAAAACATCTGCAGTTTCAATATCATAATCGGACAATAATACCCAATAATTATATTTTTCATATGGCGTCATATTTTTACCTCATAACTCATTTTTCTTATGTAATGATCTTAAAGCCTCCACAACTACCTTATCATATTTCCCCTGAACTACTAGCATTTCCAGTTCTGCAATAGCCTCATCAAAACTCTTGCCGGCTTTATAAGGCCTGTCCGTTGTCATAGCATCGAAGGTATCGGCAACTGCAATTATTTTGCCCTCCATTCCGATTTCATCCTCGCAAAGGCCATAGGGATAACCGCTTCCATCAAGCCTTTCATGATGCTCCTCGGCAATTTTTGCAACCGTGGCATCGAAATGCTTTTCAAGCAAAATCCTGGTATGAATCGGGTGCTTAATTATATAATTAAATTCTTCTTTTGTCAAACTGCCTTTTTTATTAAGTATTTCTATAGGAATAAAACACTTGCCTACATCATGAAACAATGATGAAACAGAAATATTTTCCAATATATTTTCCGACAGCTTTAATTCAGTACATATTTTAATGGAATATTCCATCACTCTTTTCCCGTGACCATATGTATATGCATCCTTCAGGTCAGTCTGATGCAATAACTCATTCAGATCACCAAGATAAGAACATAAAGAATTAAAAATAGGTTTGTTTGTAACATATAAAAGCTTTACGAATTTATCACTTTTTATAAAAATCTCTTTTTTGAGATTTAAAACATAAAACGATTCTCCTGTTTTAATGACTTTTTCTTTTTCATCAATAAACAGGGATAAATCGCCCTCAAGAACATAAAAATATTCCATTAATTCGGGGTCATCACTGGGCGTTATATATGTCAGAGAATCCGGATTAATAGTCTGAATCATTATTTCAGTTGTATTGGTGCCTGCCAGCAAGGTTAACCGGTTATTGTTCTGAAAAAAACCGGGCTGCTTTAAGCCCTCTGATTGAATAAATAAACCTTCCATTAAATAACTCCAAATCATTAGTATTATATATGTAAATAAATGCGAAATTACAACTTTAACGAGGCGGTTTTACGCCTCGTTAAAATTTGTAATTTCAATTCCATAATGCATTATTTCTTCTACAATACCAATAGGATTCTGAATCTCTTTTTCGCTGAAAATCTGTGGCTGAATATCAGAATCATAAGTGACACAAATTTTCTGTATAATCCTATATGCATCCTTTATGCTTATTGTACTATCCTTAATAAATACAGCAATATCCAGATCACTGTTTTTATTGTAATTCCCTTTTGCATAAGAACCATAAAGCATTATTTTCGATACATCCAGTACCTCTTTTATTCTTAATACAATTTCGTTCAGTATGGAATCAACATTTTTGGGAATATGAATAAGCATTTATTCCCTCCCTTATACTATGCTCTGATTACTCTCAGAGGGTCAATTAAAATAATTTCATCGCCAATAACTATTACAATATATTCGCATTCCACTTCAACACCGTTCTTTGATGCTTTTATAATGCCTTTAATAGCTGCGCCATTAGTTTTGTCGATTAGCTTTTGAATTTCAGAATCAGAAAACTTTTCACCCTTTTTTATTGCCTTTTCAATCGCTTTTTGTACCGTTTTGTCGATTTTTTCGTTGGCTTTTATAACTTCTTTCAAAGCTATTTCTTCATCGATTTTTGCAAATGCACCAATACACATGGCTGATGACAAAATAAGAGCCACTATAACAAGACTTAACAATTTCTTTAACATTTTTTTACCCCCCAATTTTTTATTTAAATAATACACAACAGAAGTTGTATTTATTTCTAATATCGATCCCCAAAAAGCAAAAAACGACCAAAAAAGCCGCTTTTAAATAAAATATTAAGAAAGCGGTAACTGGCAGCCATAGAAAAATTCCTTAGGCCCTGTAGCTTTGCGACACTATCTTTCGATAGCTATGCCTTTGTGTGGGGATTTATCAAAATCCATAATTATTATATCATAATGGCAAGCCGCAATCGGCTTGCAACACACCGATTCAATAAACGCATCAAGGAAAAAGCCATAAGGCTTTTTATATATTCCCTGCGTTTATTATATCATAAAAATGGAATTTGTCAACAAATTTTTCTTATAAGATAGCGTAAATTTACTGTCGGATATTTTTCAACCCATTTAAATTAGTTTTTC
>CAZUVQ010000032.1:0-16904 GCA_964623915.1 uncultured Oscillospiraceae bacterium | reverse complement strand
CTTTCCGCCCTACCATCATCCGATGGGCGCACACCTCACAGATTCCATATTTATTCCGTGGGTTCATTTATTTTTCCCCGAAAAGGTACTGATAGAAAGCTATCATGAGCTTGTAAAAACCCTGCCTGATGGTCAGGACAGGGTTTTATTCCGCATTTCAAAAAACAAAGACGGAAGCGAATATTTTTCGTATATCAATAAAATGACAATCAAAAGGTATCGCCGGATTTTGCAAGAGCTATCAATAACTCCACAATATTACAGCGAGGAGCCTTTGCGCAATTTTTTAAAGCCCTTGGCTAAAATGCCCGTCTTGAAAGAAGCTTTTGCCAAAATGGTTGTCTGCGTTATCGAAAAGAATTAGTTTTCAAGGCTTGTAAGAAATTCCTTAACAAGCATTTCCATAATCTCATCACGTTCGACACGGCTTATAACACCCCGTGCATTATTATGGCTGGTTATATAAGTGGGGTCATCACTCATGAGATAACCAACTATCTGGTTTGCGGGGTCATACCCTTTTTCCTTCAGAGCGGCATAGACCTCTTCCATAACTTTCTTAACTTTTTGTGTTTTGTCGTTTTGTGTGTTAAATTTTACAGTATTTTCTGTCATTTGGTATCACCTCATTATTATGATACATTATATATATGTACAAATCAAGTGGTTTTTATTACAAAAATGTTAAATGTTGGTTAAAGGTTAAGCTTTAAATCATTTTCCTTTATCCATCCTATTTTACGAAGGGGCATTGCAAAAAGCCATGTCAGCAAAGCGGGAAGAACAAAGCAAATAAGAATAAGACCTGTAATATCAAACAAACCGCCAAAGTTTTTATCTGCAATAACGCCTATCGGCCCTACAAGACCACAGGTTCCCATTCCGGAAGCTATTGCTACTGCGTTTTCCATTTTAAAAACACAAGTCGCAATCGGACCTGTTACAGCGGAAGCAAGAATAGGCGGTATCCATATTTTCGGGTTTCTGACTATGTTCCCCATCTGCAGCATAGATGTTCCAAGCCCCTGGGAAACAATCCCTCCCCATCGATTTTCACGAAAACTCATAACTGCAAAACCAACCATCTGGGCGCAGCAGCCGGCTGTTGCCGCACCACCGGCAAGCCCTGTGAGAGCTAAAGAAGCGCAAATGGCGGCAGAGCTTATAGGCAAAGTCAGCGCAATACCAACGGAAACTGACACAAGAATACCCATGTAAAATGGCTCCAACACAGTAAAATCCATTACTAAATTGCCGAAAGTGGTCATAATAAGGCTTATGAATGGCCCTGTGAGCAGTGACATTGCCGTTCCTGCTGCAATTGTTACAAGAGGGGTCACTAAAATATCTATTTTTGTTTCCTTTGATGCCAATTTACCCAGCTCGGTTGCAACTACTACTACAAAAAATGTCCCCAGCGGCCCACCCAAAAGATTTGCACCGTATCCTACTGCACAAAGTGAAAACAAAACCAGCGGCGGCGCAGCAAGTGCTGAACCCATTGCAATAGCCATGGCAGGGCCTGTTGCAGCTATTGCATATTCCTTCATTGTTGCAAAAAATGTGATGCCGGTTTTATCATACACCGTACCTAATATAGTGCCCATAAGAAGCGATGCAAAAAGACCGAGTGCCATTGCACCTAAAACATCAATAAAGTATCTTTTTGCCGAAAACACAACATTTTTTCTCTTTAAAAAAGCTTTCATAATTTTCTAACATAACCTTTCTACCCACATAATATTATTTCTTCACCTTTTCCGTGGGCCGGCAAGGTGCTATATATCAACTTAATAGACATAATAACATATGAAAACATCCATTACAAGCAGTTATTTTGTTTTTCAGCAAAAATACTAATTTTAGCTAATACTCTATATTTTTTTAGTCTAAAATATAAAAAAAGTTTTTGTTGTAAAATTATTTCCTATAAGCTATAATATACAAAGACTGTATAGCGAGGTAAATTTTATGTATTTAATAGCCGGCCTTGGTAATCCGGGCAATCAATATAAATATACAAGGCACAATATTGGCTTTGTGGCAATTGATTTTCTTTCAGTGAAGTACAATATCAGCATAAGGAAAATCAATTTTAAATCCCTAATAGGTGAAGGCAGCATAAAGGGCGAAAAGGTAATACTTATGAAGCCCTCCACTTTCATGAATTTAAGCGGTGATGCCATTGGCAATTGTGCAAGGTTTTATAAAATACCACCAGAAAACATAATAATAATATGCGACGATGTGGCACTTGATACCGGCAGGCTTCGCATCCGCCCTTCGGGCAGTGACGGCGGTCATAATGGTTTGAAATCAATTATCAGTCATCTTAATTCCGATATGTTTACAAGGATAAGAATCGGAGCCGGAAAACCACAGAAGGACATGATTAATCATGTCCTTGGCACCTTCGGAAAGGATGAAGGCAAGAAAGTTACATCGTGCATAAAGCTCTCAGATAAAATTGTTGAAGAAATTATATCTTCCGGCGTTGAAAGCGCCATGAATAAATTTAACGGGACGGCATTTTAATGGGCGTATTTTTTGAAGCAATAAAAAACTTGCCGGAGCTTTCCGAAGCTTGTGAGCTGACCGGTAAAGGGCCGGTAAATTTCATAGGCGCATCCGAAGGAGCTAAGGCACATATTCTTGCCGCTTTTTTAGAGAAAACAGGAAAAAGAGCTGTGGTTATTTCTCCAAATGAAGCGGCAGCAAGAGAATTTTCAAGAGAACTCAGCGTTTTTACGGGGAGGGAAACTGCCTATCTTCCGGTGGCAGACATATCCTTTAAAAATGCTCTCTGTGCAAGCTATGACCTGACGGAAAGCAGAATCCGCGCAATAGATATGGTTAATAAAAAAGCCTCGCTGTGCTTATCCGCATCGGCGCTTTTGTGCTTTGTCATGCCCAAAAAACAGTATAACGACAAGACAATGTTTATAAAAACCGGTGCAGAGCTTAAAAATTTTACTGAAAATTTGGCTTCCATTGGTTATACAAGGGTTCCAGAGGTATCATTCCCCGGTCAATTTGCAGTTAGGGGAGGCATAACAGATGTTTATCCGCCTCAGCTTGATGCACCCATAAGAATCGAATTTTTCGGTGACGAGGTTGACAGCATACGGTGCTTTGATTTGGGCACACAGCTTTCAACAGAAAACATCAGAGAAGCTTCTATTTTTCCTGCTGACAGTGATACGGGCAAAGGAGCGATAACCGATTACTTCGGCGATGATACCGTAGTTGTGTTTGACGAGCCTTACCGTGTTTCAGAAAGTGCCAAAGCCTTTGCTGAAAACATTGGAGAGCGCATAGCAGAGCTTGCCCTGTCAGGCTCACCCTGTGACGCTTATCCCATACTTGACTATAAAAGTATTATTTCAAAGATTAAAAAATACCCTCTGATAGGGTTTTCGGCATTGTCAATGGCTTCCCCTGATTATACTCCTGTGAAAAACATTAACCTCACAGTCAAAATCCTTTCCTCATATTCGGGGAAAACGGACGTAATGTGTGAGGATGTATCTTATTGGCTGAAAAAAAACTACCGTGTGATGATAATGTCAGGTAATGCCAAGCATTCAGAAGGCATATCAGAAGCACTTACAGAGGCTGATATTCGTTGCACACATATTAATGATGAGAGACTGCCCGAAATAGGCGTAGCCGGAATTTATGACATTCCCTTGCGAAAAAGTTTTGAATACCCCACACAGAAAATTGTATTTGTAAGCGGAAGTGATATTTTTTCGCAAAAACAAAAAAGAAAACTGACTCCTAAGGATGCAGGCAAGGTATTAAGAAGCTTTGATGAGCTTGCTGTGGGTGATTATGTTGTTCACAGAAGCCATGGCATAGGCAGATTTGAAGAGCTTGTCACAATGAATGTTGCAGGCGTCAGCAGAGACTATCTGCGTATCAGCTATCGTGACAGCGATACACTATATGTACCCGTCAACCAATTAAATCTTTTATATAAATATTCACATGCGGGGGCAGACGTTCCCAAACCAAAGATAAACAGGCTCGGCGGTACTGAGTGGCAGACGACGAAAAGCCGTGTCAAGGCAAACACTCTGCAGCTTGCTATAAAGCTTATTGAGCTTTATGCCGAACGCAGTACGGCAGAAGGACATGCTTTTTCTTCCGATACCCCGTGGCAGAGCCAGTTTGAAAGTGAATTTATTTATGAAGAAACCTTTGACCAGCTGAAAACCATTGAAGAAATAAAGCGCGACATGGAAAAACCAAAACCCATGGACAGACTTTTATGCGGAGACGTGGGCTACGGGAAAACCGAGGTTGCAATTCGTGCTGCGTTCAAGTGCATAATGGACGGCTATCAATGTGCATATCTTGTTCCTACGACAATACTTGCATCTCAGCATTTTAATCATTTTATTGAAAGGATGCGAAACTTTCCTGTCAGGATTGAAATGCTGTCACGTTTCAGAACAAAAAGACAACAGGATACAATAATAAAACAATTAAAACAGGGCGAAATAGATGTTATAATAGGCACTCACCGCTTACTTGGTGATGATGTCAAGTTCAAACGACTTGGGCTTTTGGTAATAGACGAGGAACAGCGGTTCGGCGTTGGCCATAAAGAAAAAATTAAAAATTTCAAGCGTGGAATAGATGTACTAACCCTGACGGCAACCCCCATACCAAGAACGCTTAATATGGCAATGAGCGGAATACGAGATATGAGCATTATTGCAAATCCGCCTGAAGAACGCCGTCCTATACAGACATATGTTCTTGAATATGACAGCTTTGTTATTTATGATGCAATAGAAAAAGAGATGTCCCGTGGCGGTCAAGTTTATTATGTTTTTAATCGTGTTGCAGGTATATATACGGTTGCGGCACAACTAAAAGAAGCCTTGCCGGAGGCGAATATTGCCGTTGCACATGGTCAGATGAACGAACGTGAGCTTGAAGATATTATGATGCGTGTTTTGGACGGTGAAATTGATGTGCTTGTATGCACAACAATTATTGAAACTGGCATAGATATTCCGAATGTAAATACACTTATAGTAGAAAATGCTGATTGCATGGGGCTTTCCCAGCTATATCAGCTTCGTGGAAGAGTTGGCAGGTCAAGCCGTGTTGCATACGCATACCTTACATTCAAACGGGACAAGGCACTGAGTGAGGTTGCAGAAAAACGTCTGCTCGCCATTAAAGAATTTACAGAGCTTGGCGCAGGCTTTAAAGTCGCAATGCGTGACCTTGAAATAAGGGGTGCCGGCAATATATTAGGGCCCCAGCAGCACGGCTTTATGGCATCAGTCGGGTACGATATGTATTTGCGGTTGTTGAGTGAAACCGTCGAAGAACTGCAGGGCAAGACAGCTCCCAAAAAGACTGAAGCTGTGCTTGATATTCCTGTAGATGCAGGAATTCCGGACAGTTATATCGAGAATTCACGTCATCGCCTTGAGGCATATCGTACAATTGCGGATATTGAAACAGAAGAAGACAAAATGCGTGTCACAGATGAGCTCATTGACAGATTTGGAGACATTCCGCCTGTTACGAAGACACTGCTTGAGGTTTCTCTGCTGCGCACCTATGCCGCAAATGCAGGTGTTAAGGAAATCAGCGGAACGAAAAGCCGGCTTGTATTTCTTTTTGATGAAAATAATCCGCCAAAGCCACGGGGCATATCAAATGTTTATGAAAATTATAAAAAAAGGATTACTTTCAAGGCAGGAAAAAGCCCCCGCCTTTTCCTGTCAGCTCATGATTGCGACACTGAAGCAATAGTCGAAATAATAAAAAATTTACTAAAAGACTTGCAAGTTTCTGCAAATTAGTGTATCATATATACGTTAAAATTAATTATAAACAAAGGAGTTTTATACGATGAAAAAATTACTTGTTATTGCTTTGGCTTTAATAATTGCTGTTTCCGCAAGTGCATGCAGCGTGAAAAACGTTACAAGATATGCCTATGCAGGCGACAATGCATTTTATGGCGAGGAGTTTAACTTTTTCATGGCACAGGCAATGAGCGCCGCACAGCAGTCAGCTCAGAAAAGCGGTGATACCCTTGCAAAAAAAGAAGATTGGAAAACAGTTAAATTCGGTGATGTAACAGCCGAACAATTTGTTAAGGATGAAGCTACAAAGTCAATGAAGCAGTATATTGTTTTAATGGCAAAAGCCAAAGAACTGGGCGAGGAATTTACGGAAGAAGATAAAGCCTCTCTAAATGAACAAAGGCAGTCAATCATTGAAAATTACGGTGGCCGTTACAGCTATGAACAGTATTTTAATGAACTTGGTTTTTCTATAAAAGCAGTTGAAAATGTATTAAAAGCAAGTATTATTGCACAAAAAGCTTACACTTATCTTGAAGACCCTTCTGCTAAGGCAGAAGGCAGTGAAGAAGCCAATGCCGAAGAAAAGGCAGAAAAACCTAACTTTTTTGATCAGATAAATGTTAATGAAGAAGAAGTCATCGATAAATATAATAAAGATTATATTATGGCTAAGCATATTCTCATAATGCCTTCTGCACCCGCGACAGAAGCCTCGCAAGAAGCACCTCAAGCTACTGATGCAGGCCAAGTTGCAAAAGAAGCAGAAGCACCGAAAACAGAGGAAGAACTCAAGGCTGAAGCAAAAGACAAGGCAACAGATATTATTAACCAGTTAAAAAACGGTGCTGACTTTGATAAGCTTATGATGGAGAACACACAGGATCTTGATCAAGAAGGCAATATCAACGGTGCAACAGGATACATTTTTACAAAAGGCGATATGGTTCCCCAATTTGAAGAAGCCGCATATGCACTCAAAGAAGGTGAATACACACAAGAGCCGGTGGAAACCGATTATGGTTATCATATTATTTTAAGGCTGCCTTTAGCTACCGGCGGAGAAGATTACACTGCGGCTACTGAAAAAATCAAGACAAATCTCCAGACCGAAAAAATGGAAAATTTAATTAATAAATGGGCAGATGAACTTGGCTTTGTATTAAACGAAAAGGCTATTAAAAGAGCAAAGCTTCATATAGCTTAAGGAGGTATTTTTCGTGTCGGGACATTCCAAATGGAGTAACATAAAACATAAAAAAGAAAAAAGTGACAGCCAGAGAGCGAAAATATTTACAAAAATCGGTCGCGAGATTTCGGTTATTGTAAAAGTGGGAGGGCCGGACCCGGAGAATAATTCAAAGCTTAAAGATGTAATTGCCAAGGCAAGGGCAAACAATATGCCTAATGACAACATTACACGGTGTATAAAAAAAGCCTCGGGCGATATGAGCGGTGATAGTTATGAGGAAATTATCTACGAAGGTTACGGACCAGGCGGTGTTGCCGTGATAGTTGAAACCCTTACTGACAACAGAAACCGTACGGCAGGTGATATGCGCCATTACTTTGATAAAAACGGCGGAAACCTCGGTCAATCAGGCTGTGTAACTTTTATGTTCGATAAAAAAGGGATAATACTGGTTGAAAAAGACGGTGCTCAGGAAGAAGACCTTATGATGGAAGCCCTTGATGCCGGCGCTGATGATTTTAATTCTGATGAAGATGATTATTATGAAATCAGCACCTCAGTGGAAGACCTTGGCGTTGTACGGGAAGCTCTTGAAGAAAAAAATTATAAATTAGCTTCTGCTGAAATTATGAGTATCCCTCAGACAAGCGTTTCATTAACTGCGGAAGAAGATTTAAAAAATATGTACAAGCTTCTTGATATGCTGGAAGACAACGACGATGTACAAAATGTATATCATAACTGTGACCTTCCTGATGAAGATTAAGATTCTACAGCTGTTAATATGAATACAAGCAGATAATTATGATATTTAGCATATTGACAATCTCTGTAATTCATTGTAAAATTATAATAGCTATTGTATTTTATACTTGTGTGAGGTGACTGATTTGAACAAAGAAAGCTTAATTTTGGGCGAAAATGTAGAATTAAAATTACAGCTTACCGGTGGCTCTTATTCTTCATATACTTATACCAGCAAAGTTCAGGATATTATCAATAGCAACGAATTTCTTATATCTCCGCCTACTGCGGAATTTGAAAAATGGCTGATGAGAGACGTTTCTATTGCTTTCATGAGGGAAAGCGGCTTGTACAGTGCGCCTGCAAAGATAACAAACGTTGTTAAGGACAACGAAATTTTTCTGCTGCACATCATAGTTTTAGATAAATTTGCACGCTTTCAAAGGCGTAAATTCTATCGTCTTAAGATAGATTTAGACATAATGATAAACGATACAATTAAGGCAAAAACCATTGATATAAGCGGAAATGGCATGCTTATAGAATCAAAAAACGAATTCAAGGTTGATGATAAAATCAAGGGTAATATCGATTTAGAAAGCAACATAATACCATTTAAAGCCATTGTGGTAAGATGCGATGATTCAAAACATAAGGGTTTTTTTGAAATTAGGTTGAGTTTTGATGATTTGAAGAAAAAAACACAGGATACTATTGTAAAATTTATTCACTCCAAGCAAATTGAGCTATTAAAAAAACAAAGCACCTCTCTTGCAGAAAAATAATCTTTATATTATCTTTTCGCTGAGAATGACCGAGGTCATTCTCAGCATTTTATTTTCCCGTTATATACCTTATTGTATCATCAGGCAAACAGATATCTGCCCCGGACATGGATTCTCTTAATTGACCGATGTTTTTGCAACCCACTATGGGTATTGTAATAAAATCTCTCCTGTTACATAAAACAGCTGTCACCAACTGCCCTACAGAATGCCCCGTTTTTTCAGAAACACACAAAAGCCTTTCAAAAACACCAACAGATTGCTCATTTAAATATCTGTCCCGTGCTTTCTGGCTCAAAGCCTCTATTCCGCCCTTTTCCATCTTGGAGAAAAACCCTTTTGCCTGGGATGCAAAAGCAAATACGTTCATTTTATTTTCTTTCATATATTTATATTCATCCTCATTCATTGCCACCAAAGTCGGGTCATTTTTCTCTGCATTTGCATATGCAATACTATACTGTATTTGGCTTGCTGCAAGGCTTGTAATATTATGTATCTTTGCATAGCTGT
Source organism: uncultured Oscillospiraceae bacterium (assembly GCA_964623915.1). Lineage (GTDB taxonomy): Bacteria > Bacillota > Clostridia > UMGS1883 > UMGS1540 > CAZUVQ01. Next base: position 7,833 of record CAZUVQ010000032.1, on the reverse strand, counting down.
TTGCCTTTTCTATTCTATCATGTGTCCAGTTTGACACACCAATATATCTTGCCTTCCACTCTTTTACAAAAGAGTGTAATTCCTCCATTAATTCATCCACCTGTTTGCTTTTATCGTCACGGTGAAGCCAGTAAATATCAATATAATCAGTTCTAAGCCTTTTTAAGCTGCCCTCTATATCTGCTCTGATTTCTAAAGGTGAAAGCCTTGAAATATCAGGTGTCTCGGGGCGTGGTAAACCACCTTTTGTGGATATAATGATGCTTTCTCTGCCTTTATTTTCAAGCCATCTTCCTATAAGCTTTTCGCTTCTGCTTTTTTCCCCTTCAATCCAGTCGGAATATCCTGCGGCTGTATCAATTACCGTTCCCCCGTTTTTGGTGAAATAATCAAGCATTTCAAAAGACTCTGCCTCATTGACAGTTGCCCCGTAAACATCGGTTCCAAGCGCTATCTGACTGACTGCAAGGTCTGTATTATTAAGCGTAACGTATTTCATATAACCACTACCTTTCAGTATAGATAATAATATAATCACATGTTTATGTCAACAAGTATTCTCTTTAATTTGTGTTATTTTAAAACCTTAACTTTTTTGGCATTATTTCGGCAAAACGCTTTACTTTTGGATTGATCTTTGATATAATAAGCTATGTTTTTATATCCTGTGGATATATTTTTAATATGGAGGTATTTGTATGCGCGATGAGCTGGATATCACCAGAAATATTCGCCTGACCGGCTATCTTGAAGCAGATTTACTAAGCAGTGCTTCAGAGCTTTACAAACGCATTGCACTGTATTCTGACAGCCGTGATGTTACGGAAGCTCTTGCCGATGTCATTGTCAAGGCCTATATGCTCTCGGATGTTTTGGGTATCGGTTATACAAATGTAGATTTGAAAATGAAAGAGTTACTTAAGAGAAACAATATCGATAGTTTAAAAATAGATACAAAAGGACTGCTTCGCCACATTGGCATAGCAAGGGACAAAGCAGGTGCATAAGACGATAATTTCCCTATATGCTTCTCTTTTGTTTTCACTGATTCTGCACATAATGGGGCTATACCTCTTATCTGCCCTGCTTATGGGAATCACGCTATGCACTTGCTTTGGGCTTTATGGGCATAAAAGTTTTCTTGTGATGACTTTTGTTGCTGTCCTTGCTGTTTACCTTGTCAACAAAATGAGCATAACAGCTGTTGTGATAATCTGTGCCATGGTTATCCCTACGTCTTTTTTAATTGGATTGGGATTAAATAAGAATAAGACCTTTGCATGGACGGTCATTCCGGCAATTTTTGCACAAACATTTGCATTTGCCGCACTTTTGTACTTGGAAATGAGGCGGACTGATTCCTCGGCTGTAACGCTGCTTTTCGGTGACGTGATTGAGGATATTAAAAGCTTGCAGCATCTCTTGCCTGCAAGTTTTAAAACTGAAGAAATAATAGAATTGCTTTATGTTGAAATGGATTTGATTTTACCTGCTCTTATAGTTATTTCTTCCAGTATAATCAGCTTATCGGTTTATGTGACTTCAATTCATTTTATGCGTAAAAGCGGTAAAAGGCTTACCGGATTACCTTCATTTTCGCAGCTTTACCTAAGCCGTGGTTTTGCAGGAATATATATGATATTTCTACTTATAGCATGGGCCGTAGGTACTGATGCAATTGCTTTGAATGTTTATCTGGTATTATCAAGTATGTTCGTTTTCTGTGGTATTTCGGTATGCTCATACTGGCTGTCTAAAACGAGATTGCCAAAGGTATCTCGAATAATCGTTTTGTTTTTTTCAGTTTTATTATCACTGCTTCTTGTGTTTCCAATGAGTGTTTGGAGTATAATGGGGCTTATTGACAGCAACAGAAATTTCAGAAAATTAAAGTTTGAAGCAGGTAGGCTTGTAGAGCAATAAATGCATGCCACCTCCCTGCCCACAGGGAAGTGCGCAGAATGTTTTTTTGTTTTGTGGGCAGAAAGGCTTGGGTCAATATTATGAAAGTTATTTTAACATGTGACGTGAAAAGTCAAGGCAAAAAGGGACAAATGATTGAGGTTTCCGATGGATATGCAAGAAATTTTCTGCTACCTAAAGGCCTTGCCACAGAGGCAACGAAAGCCGCTGTCAATGATTATAAGGGCAGAGAAAATTCAGCTGCTTATCACAAGGAGCAGGAAAGACTGGCCGCACAGAATTTAGCTGACACGCTGAACGGGAAAACCATAAATCTCAAGGCAAAATCAGGTGACAACGGCAAGCTTTTCGGCTCAATAACATCTCTGGCTGTCGCTGATGCTATAAAAATGCAGCTTCATGTTGTTCTTGATAAGCGCAAGTTAGTCATGAGCGATATAAAAGCAGTTGGAATTACAGAGGTTGATGTAAAGGTTTACCCTAAAATTACTGCCAAAGTAAAGGTAATGGTAGACAGTGAGTAACGCAGGATATTCGAAAGGAACGATATAATAATGGATATGCCCATAGGAAAATCTATGCCGTATAGCCTTGAAGCTGAGCAGGCTGTTTTAGGAAGCATGATAATAAATCCCGATGCCCTTACAAAGGCCATCGAGAAATTACATACTGATGATTTCTATCTTGAACAGCATAAAACTATATACGAAGCGTTGCTTCAGCTTTTCACAGAGAGTAAACCGGTGGATATTGTTACGCTCAGTAATGAACTTCGGGACAAGCTTGATTTGGTCGGCGGCGTAAGTTATATAGGTCATATAACCAATTCTGTTTCAACTACTGAAAATATCAAGTATTATATAAATATAATAAAAGAAAAGTCCGTTCTGCGCAGCCTTATCGAAGTTGCCGGTGATATTTCTAAAATGTGCTTCGATGAGAAAAATGAGGTTTCAGCTGTTTTAGACAGTGCTGAACAGAAGATTTTTAACATTTTGCAAAACAGAACTAACCGTGGGTTTTATCACATCAGGGATATTCTGCCTGAGAATATTAAAGCAATTGAAAAAATGCGTGAAGCCGGCGGCAAAATATCAGGTATACCCACAGGCTATAAAAAGCTTGATGAACTGACGGCCGGTCTGCACAAGACTGACCTTATTATTCTTGCCGCAAGAACCGGTATAGGAAAAACAAGCTTTGCATTAAATATTGCGGCAAATGCTGCAAAAAGCACAAATGAAAGCGTCGCTGTATTCAGCCTTGAAATGTCACGCGAACAGCTTGTGAACAGGCTTTTATGGAGTGAGGCAAAGGTTGACAGTGAAAAAATTAGGATAGGCGACCTGAAAATGAATGACATGAAAAAGATTTCTCATGCCTTGGGCACCCTTGTCAGGCAGCCAATTTACATTGATGATACCCCCGGCATAACCGTATCTGAAATGAGAGCAAAATGCCGCAGACTAAAGCTTGAAAATGGTCTTGGATTGGTTGTTATTGACTATCTTCAGCTTATTGATGGCGGTAGCAGGCACGAAAGCCGCCAACAGGAAATATCAGAGATATCACGTTCACTTAAAATCATGGCAAAGGACTTGGGAGTACCGATAATAACACTTTCACAGCTGAGCCGTGCTTCTGAAACACGTGAGCACCCCATATTGAGTGATTTGCGTGAATCCGGTGCTATTGAGCAGGATGCTGACATAGTTCTCTTTTTAAACAGAAAAAATGCGGATGATTTGCCTCCTGAGGAAAGAAACCTTGCGGAATGTATCATAGCAAAGCACAGAAACGGTTCAACGGGAACAATTTCCTTGGTATGGAGAGGTGAATTTACTTCATTTATGGATGTAGACACTACACATTAATTCAAAGGAACTGCCATTAATGATAAAAGAAAAATTCTATAAAAACATAAAAGAGCATAATATGTTTTCAGAGACTGACAGCGTTGTGGTTGCCGTTTCAGGCGGGGCTGACAGTGTATGTCTCTTTTCATTGCTTTTATCTGTGAGAACACAACTGAAAATCACAATAAACTGTGCACATATTAACCATAACCTTCGCAAAACAGCAAAAAGAGACGAGGATTTTGTTCGCTCGATGTGCGAGAAAAACAACGTTCCTTTTTTCCTGTACAGCGCCGATATTGCGAAAATCGCGAAAACTACAGGTGAATCTGAGGAAAGCACCGGCAGAACACAGCGATATAAATTCTTTTTTGAGGTGGCAAAAGAAACACATAGCCGCATAATATTAACGGCACATAATAAAGAGGACAGTGCAGAAACAGTTTTAATGCACCTAATGCGCGGAAGCGGCTCTCATGGGCTGAGAGGAATTGCCCCGGTGCGTGAGGACGGCGTGGGGAGACCTCTTATTGATATATCAAGAAAAGAAATTGAGGAGTATTTAAAATTTAATAATATCCCATATATTGAGGATGAAACAAATAAAGAGGATAAATACAAAAGAAATTTTGTAAGGCTTAATATATTACCACTTATGAGGGAATATAATCCTTCGGTGACAGATGCAATAATGCGTGCTGCAAAAGCTGTAACCGCAGACGATGATTTTATTTTAGAGCTTTCAGAGAAGGCAGGCGGAGTAACGGTTGACGGTGAAAAAGTTATAATCACAGCAAAATCATTGAATGATAACCCCCCTCCCATCGCCATAAGGATTTTGTTGAAAGCTTTAAAGATAGCAGGTATAAAACCCTCTCAAAACGATATTGAAGCCATTTTTGCATTATCAAAATCACAAACGGGGAAAAAGCATGTCTTCCCCTGCAACAAAACAGCATATAAAAGCTATGACAAAATAATAATTGAAACTCCTGCAGAAAAGAAAGATTATTCTTATAATCTTGAACCGGAAAAGGAAATATATATTAGAGAAATCAGGAAAAATATTTTGATTACCTGTCATAAACCACAAGGCAATCATATAATAATTAAGTATTGTGACGGAAAATACGAAGTCCGTTCAAGACGTGACGGCGATAGGTTTTCACCGTGCAATATGATTGGAACGAAAAAGGTTAAAGATTATTTTATTGACGAGAAAATACCACAGCATGAAAGATGGAAAATACCCGTTATTACGTGTAACGGTCACATAGCCGTTGTTGGCGAAAGAGTTGATAACAGCTTTATAGCCAGTGACAACAATCGGACATTATTCATAATAATACGATAGGAAGAAGGATACAATATGTTAGGTGACATTGAAAAGGTACTTATAAAAGAGGATGACTTGAGGAGTAAAACACTCGAACTCGGAAAACAAATTTCAGAGGATTATAAAGGCAAAAACCTCATAATCATATCTGTTTTAAAGGGCGGTTTTATTTTTGCCGCAGATTTGATAAGGGCTATTAAAATTCCCGTTGCTGTTGATTTTATGGCAGTATCAAGCTATGGTGCTTCCACAAGAACAAGCGGCGTTGTTGAAATCAGAAAAGACCTTGACAGAGATATTAGGGGCATGCACGTTCTTATTGTTGAAGATATACTCGACAGCGGCCTAACCCTTAATTATATTACAAAGGTTTTGGAAAACCGTGGTGCAGAAAGCGTTAAAATCTGTACTATACTTGATAAGCCTGCAAGGCGAAAAGCTCCTGTAGTTGCTGATTACGTCGGCTTTGAAATCCCTGACGAATTTGTTGTTGGCTATGGGCTTGACTTTGCGGAAAAATACCGTAACCTTCCGTTTGTTGGTATTCTTAAACCATTAATATATGAAAATATATAATAAAACGTAAATTTTTTGTAAAGTTGCTTGTATATTCGGGCAGTTTATGTTAAACTTTTTTGAGACTCCAAAAGAAAGGAGGTATTTCGTTATGGGGAAATTTTTCAAAAACATAAGTTTTTATATTATCTTGTTTATTGTAATCGCTTTTCTGTATTCAATGCTGAATATGGGAAGCGAATATGAAATATCCTTTACCGATTTTATGGGTTATTTAAAATCGGGCGAAATTACCGAAATGTATGTAGAGGAACAGATTGTTAGGGCAACTCTTAAAGAACCTGTTACCTATGAGGGAAAGAAGTATCATACCATAAATGTTAAAATTGAATCTGTTGATGTTTTGTATCAGCATGCGGGAGATATAATTCGGCAACAAGTAGATGACAATAAATTAAATCTTACAATGGTACCTCCGGAATCAATGCCATTATGGCTTTCAATGCTTCCCACTATTGTGATTATTGTGATATTTATTGTGTTCTGGTTCTTTTTTATGCAACAATCACAGGGTGGCGGTGGCGGCAGAGGTGCTTTATCCTTTGGGAAAAGCCACGTTAAAATGAATGTGGACTCGGCAAGCAAAAAATCCTTTGATGATGTTGCAGGCGAAGATGAGGAAAAAGAGGAGCTTAAGGAAATAGTAGATTTTCTCAAAGAACCTAAAAGATTTATTGAGCTTGGTGCAAGAATACCAAAAGGAGTGCTTTTAATAGGCCCTCCCGGAACCGGAAAAACACTTCTTGCAAAAGCTGTTGCAGGCGAAGCCGGTGTCCCCTTTTTCAGCATAAGCGGTAGTGATTTTGTTGAAATGTTCGTCGGTGTCGGTGCTTCCCGTGTGCGTGATCTTTTCGAACAGGCAAAAAAGAATTCACCATCCATTGTATTTATTGATGAAATTGATGCCGTTGGACGGCACAGAGGTGCAGGCCTTGGTGGCGGTCATGACGAGCGCGAACAAACACTTAATCAGTTGCTTGTTGAAATGGACGGTTTCGGTGTCAACGAAGGCGTTATAATTATTGCTGCCACAAACAGACCTGATATACTTGACCCGGCACTTCTGCGCCCCGGAAGGTTTGACAGACAGGTTGTAGTTGGTGTTCCGGATGTCGGCGGAAGAGAAGCCATACTTAAAGTGCATTCAAAGGGCAAGCCGCTGGATGATGATGTTGACCTCTCCGTAGTATCTAAAACAACTGCCGGATTTACAGGTGCTGACCTTGAAAATCTTATGAATGAAAGTGCAATTCTTGCAGCGAGAAAACATAAGAAGAAAATCGGCAAAGAAGATCTCGAAGAAGCTATGATTAAGGTTGTTGCCGGCCCCGAAAAGAAAACAAGGATAATGAGCGATAAGGCTAAAAAGCTTACCGCTTATCATGAAGCCGGTCATGCCTTAATTACAAGGCTTACACCAAATCAGGATCCTGTTCATCAGATTTCAATTATTCCCAGAGGCAGGACAGGCGGATACACCATGTCATTGCCAAGCGAGGATAAATTCTATACAAGCAGACAGGAAATGCTCTCTCAAATTACTGTGCTTTTGGGTGGCAGGGTTGCAGAGCACTTAGTGCTTGACGATATCAGCACCGGTGCCTCGAATGACCTTGACCGTGCTACTGCCATTGCACGTCAGATGGTAACAAAATATGGTATGAGTGAAAAGCTTGGGCCGATGACATTTGGCTCTGTAAGCGATGAGGTTTTCCTTGGAAAGGATTTCAGCCATACGCAGAATTACAGCGAGCTTGTAGCTTCTGAAATTGATGGAGAAATAAGAAAAATAATTAACGATTGTTTTAATGAATGTAAAGGTAGGCTTTCGGAAAACATAGATAAACTTCATGAAATCGCTTCTCTCTTGCTTGAAAAAGAAAAGCTTGACGGAGAGGAATTTGAGGCGCTTTTCAAAGATATTAAAACAGAACAAACAGAAGATAGCCAAGAATAGATAAATGGAGTTTGAAAGGACAAAAACATGGATTTCTCATATAAGACTGAAAACGGGTGGAAAAAGCCTGAGGTATCAAAAGAAGAAGTTTTCGCATTCAGCGAGGGATATAAAAAGTTTTTAAACAGTGCAAAAACAGAACGTGAATTTGCAAGCCTTGCCGAAAAAACGGCTTTGGAAAAGGG
>CAZUVQ010000031.1:0-17002 GCA_964623915.1 uncultured Oscillospiraceae bacterium | reverse complement strand
ATATCATGGCGGTACACCGCTGTCTGCTCCTGCATTTGCTGGAGTGCAAACATATCGTTTTTAGCCTGCTCAAACTGTATGGCAAGCATGGAGTTTTGCAGCTCTATCTGATTGCGACTTTGCACCTCGTTATGATATACCGTAACAAACAGCACATAAAACAGTGCCATAGCAGCAGGTAGAAATTCACTGATTATATGAATACCCTCATATAAGGTAGTGGTGTATACCCTGGTCACATAATCAAACAAATAATATAACATCGGAAGCCCGCCAAATAACAACAAAGACCTCTTGGAATAGGACATTGCCTTGTGAGCAGATGCAGTAAAATATCGTCTCAAAAGAAAAAATATGGGGATTATGAACAAGCTGTAGCTAACTTGATAGGCAGTCTGTGTTCCGAACAGCTCTAAAAATATTGTAGCGACCCATCTCGGGAGCTGGCAACAGAAATAACCCGTAAGCATACTGGCAACCGTCACACCCAAAGGCTTTTTTAAGGCGAAAACTAAGGTGAGGATAATGGGAAGATGGGAAATGAGCGGGTAAAGCTGACTTGTGGTGATAAAACCTAACAACCTCCAGCATATAACTTGCGTTATAAAAATTGCAGCGCATAAAACACCCACAATACGGCGTTCCTTCTGCGTGGAGCATCCGCCCGCAAATCGAATGGTAAGGAAAAAACCATATAAAAAAACCAGGGTGGAATTAATCAGTACCAACAGATCAACCACTAATGCACCCCCTTTTCCAAAAACAGAAACTGCATATAAGCCTCTTTCACTTCCCCATGCAGAAGTCTTGATACAGGAACGGTTTGACCGGCGTAGGTCGTAATATCCTTTGCGTTTAGTGACTGAATATATTCCATATTCATAATATAGGAGCGGTGTACCTTGAAAAACTCCGCCCGGCAAAGAAGCTTGCACTCAAGCTCTGAAATTGAGCCCCGTATTTCCTTTACGCTTCCGTCGTCAAAATGAAACAACAGCTTTTTGCCATACACCTCTAAAAATTCAATACGCCTGAAGGGAAAGCGCACTAAACCGGAGGGCAGCATAATACTAAGCCCATCCTCTGTGCGGTTTATTTCTAAAAAGATTTTATCCAGAATCGGGAACAACTTGTAAGGTGTACCGGGCTTCAATATGTAGTAATGGGCGGCGACGGCATAACTCTCCACCGCGAACTCGGGAGATGAGGTCAGAAAAATAATCTTTACCGCAGAGTCAAAGCTGCGTATTTCATGGGCAACCTGTATGCCGCTAATACCCGGCATAAGCACGTCCAAAAGTAAAACATGGTAATCCTGCCGTTTCATCGCCTCTAAAAGCTCGACGGCACTGGAAAAAGTATCGTATTTAAATATGGCGTTCTTTTCTTTTGTATATTGATTTAACAAGTTGGAAATGCGTGACAACTCCTGCAAATCGTCGTCACAAATGGCTATCTTCAACATTGTATTTCCTCCTGAGTATAATTACACAAACTTATTATACTTTAAAGCAGACTTTTTTTCAATACCTTTTATTTTACAGTCAAGGGTGTAATTATTGCTTTCCGGGTCAAAAAAAGTTGTCATAATCGTAGTGTCCCTAATTGACCTATTCAGATTGACAAGCTTCTTTTTGTGTAGCAATAAGAGCTAAATTATCCCCTATTGCTGAAAAAAAATCTGACAAAATATTAATATTTTCTATAGATTGCGATTGTGCAATCAGCGATGCAGCGGATGCGGCAATGAATACCAATGAATTTGGATTGGAACAAATGCTAGACATCTTGTAAACACTCCTTTTTATCGTTTATTAATAATATATGATTATTTCTGAATTTTGTTTATTACTACGTAACCACATTAATATTATGAGTTAAATTGTCCATTCATTATGAATTATACCAATAATATACCAGTAATCTCCATAACCTTTAAAAGCCAGCCTCAAGCTTTTCCAATCCATCCCTGCGTATATTGGCTCACCAAAACCATCATAAGCTCCCCAAGTATATTTAATTTTGCTAATGGAAGTATTAAACCTTTTGGATAGAAAAAAACTTACGTATAATTTCTAAAATTTGGGGAAAAATATATGCAGAAGGAGTTGATTTATGTGAAAGTAAATAAAATATTAACCGTGTTGTTATGTACTCTGGCACTTGTTTGCGGTGTATGTGCCGGGTTGCTTTCAGCGCAAAATAACAATGACTCCGGTGTAATAGCAGAAGAAATTAAACAACAAGCACAACCTATTAAAGCAGAAGAAATAAAGGAAAATTTTGTAACGGAAAGAGAAGTAATTTCATCCGATAAATACATGGTCTGCCTCACAGATACACAATTTTGTATATACAAAATATCTGCAGACGGCGCATCACAGCTCGTAGAGGCAACTGATTTTTCTTCTCCTATTGAATCGGCAGAGCTTTCCCGTTTCTATCCCGGTGTATATGTAGACACACTACAGCAGGCAAGGGAACTTATTGAAGACTATATAAGCTGAAAACTGATTTTTACATTATATTTTTTTTCAAGATATAAAACATTACATCTATGTTGCCCGACAGTTTTTGAAAGCATATGAGCAGGAACCTTAAAAACTATTTCTTCTTTTATCTGTTGATTTAATATTTCATTTTCAAGTGAATCACGAATAATACGTGATTTCACAAGTTCGCCCATAGCCGGGTGATATGCTCCGGCTGCTACGCTGCCCCCAAGAGTATCAGTTTCCTGTAGCCCTATTCTGATAACAGATACCCCTCCGCTTTCAAGAATTCTCATAACATCCACAGCAATCTCAACGGCAGTATCTACATCCAGAGGCGAATATTCGCCTCTTTTGTACATATCATAAAGCTCAGTTTCCTGCAAAACACAAACTGGGTAAACTCGTGCAAAATCGGCTCCCATCTTTACAATTTCGCAGGCTGTATAGCGTGATTTTGCAGGCGTGTCGCACGGCAACCCAATCATCATCTGAAGCCCAAGCCCAAAACCCTCACTTTTTATAAGGTTAACCGCCTTATAAGTATCAGAGGCTGTATGCCCTCTTTTTGATGCTTTCAATACATCTCCACACATTGACTGCACGCCGAGTTCTATATTAATTACACCATATTTTTTTAGGTTTGCGAGTATTTCCTCATCTATATAATCAGGCCTTGTTGATATTCTTATCCCAAGCACCTTTTTATTTTTCACATATTCATAAGCACAAATTAGATATTCTGTTTGTTCTTCTATGGGAATGCCTGTAAAGCTTCCACCGAAAAATGCAATTTCAGCCTCTCTGTCTTTTAAAAAACCAAGGTATTCATCTATTATTTCTTTAACTTCCGTTACCGTCGGAGCATATTTATTGCCTGTAATAGATCTTTGATTGCAAAAAACACAATTATTATTGCATCCACGATGAGGAATGAAAATTGGTATATTTGAATGCTTATACATCTATTTTCCCCATCCTATAAAGTGCTTCTTTTGCTGCTTTTTGCTCTGCATCTTTTTTTGTTTTACCTATACCTTTTGTATATATTTCATCATTAATAAAAAGCGCAATTTCAAAGAATTTAGCATGGTCCGGTCCACTTTCAGAAATAACATCATATGTTATTTTATCGTGCGTGCTTCCCTGTATTTCCTCCTGGAGCGCAGTTTTATAGTCAGCATAAAACGTTCCTTTTGAAACATTCTCCAGTTGTTTTTGCAAAATTTGCAAAACAAAATCACGTGCCTTGTCAAACCCCGCATCAAGATAAAGCGCGGCAATTAAAGCCTCTGTGGCATCAGCAAGCACAGAAGGGCGTTCTCTGCCGTTTGTTGTTTCTTCGCCTTTTCCCAAAAAAAGGTATTCACCAAGGTTTATTCTCTCGGCGGATTCAGCCAAAGACCGCTCACAAACAAGCCCTGCCCTTGTCTTTGACATTTCTCCTTCGCTCATATCTTCTCTTTTATATAAAAACTCACTGACAACAATACTAAGCACTGAATCACCAAGGAACTCAAGCCTTTCGTTATACTCGGTATTACCTTTTTCATTTGCGTAAGACGAATGTGTCAGTGCTGTCTGCAAAAGTTTTTTATTGCAAAATTTATGATTTGTTATTTGGGAAAAGTATTTAAGATAATCCATTTTATCACTCCCAAAAGCTACAATTGAATTTAAGTTTATATTTTGTTATAATTTTAAAGAGGGCATCAGCCCTCTTTTTTTAATTTTCAGAATTATTGCTGATATAATTCACAGCATCACCAACTGACGCAATCTTTTCAGCTTCATCATCGGGAATTTCAAGGTTGAATTCCTCTTCAAAAGCCATAATAAGCTCTACGATATCAAGCGAATCGGCCCCGAGTGTATCAATAAAAGAAGCTTCCATATTTACCTCTTTTTCATCAACACCAAGCTGTTCAACAATAATATCTTTTACTTTTTCAAATACCATATTACCTGCACCTCCTTTTAACTCTCTGTTTCAGATACTTTAATTTGACCGGCTATAGCTTCAATTGCACCGCTTGCGGCTATATCTGATGCTTGTTTTATGGCATAAGCCACACTTTTTGCATCACTTGAACCATGAGCCTTCACAACACAACTTGATACACCTAAAAAAGGTGCTCCGCCGTGTTCTTTGTAATCATATTTTTTCTTTAATGAATATAGACCTTTTTTTAATAGTAACGCTGCTATTTTTGATAAAGTACCAGAAGTCAGGATTTCTTTTAAATTTTTAAAAAGAATAAGCCCCGTACCCTCTACAGCCTTAAGTAAGATATTTCCGGCAAAACCATCGCATACAACAACATCCACCTCGCCGAGCATTGCCTCTCTTGCCTCAATATTTCCGGCAAAATTCAGACCGCTGTCCACTAAAAGATTAAATGTATTCCTAACAAGCTCGTTTCCCTTTACTTCTTCCGAGCCTATATTCAGAAGCCCCACCTTAGGGTGTTTAACTTTTAATACCTTTTCTGCATAAACGCTTCCCATAATAGCGAACTGTAATAAATTTTCAGGTCTACTATTAGTATTGGCACCGCCATCTACAAGAATAAATCCATTTTTATCATTTGGTACATAAGGCACTAACGCAGGTCTTTTAATGCCTTTAATACGTTTTAGAAAATGTATGCTCCCTGCAAGGAGCGCCCCTGTGCTGCCTGCAGAAACCATTGCATCAGCACTACCGTCTACCAAAAGAGAAAAACACTTTACCAGTGAAGAATCAGTTTTCTTTCTTATTGCCACTGTAGGCTTGTCTTCATTGGTTATAACCTCGGAAGCATGTACAATTTCTAATTTATCTTTATTATATTCAAGCCCGCTCAAAATATTACTAATAACATTTTCGTTGCCCACAAGCAGGATTTTATCTTTTGTTGTCTGCGATGCCATAGCCGCCCCTTTTACTATTTCCAAAGGAGCCTTATCTCCGCCCATTGCGTCAACAGCTACTGTCAATAAAAATCACCCCTATTACAATCAACTTAAGGATAATTATAGCGCAGTGTGGTAAATAATGCAAGTATTTTTTATAATATATATTAACAAAGTGTTCTATATTTGGACGTGCTTGATTGTGCAAAAGTTTTTGGTTCATTTTTTTAGTAGTTTCGATAACTAAATTAATTAAAAAATAAAAAACCGCCCTTTTGAGGGCGGATTTTTTTAATATTAACCCCGCTTGTGCCGTTATGCGGTTTTATTTTAACCTGCTACCGCAGGTGGGTGACTTACCGAAAGCTCATGGGTTTCCCCTCATACCGTTAAAAACGGGGGGCATACACGCCACTTCCGCGATCAGTCTCCCTTACATAATAGTGTTGGCTAAAATGTAGCCGCTTACGCACACCGCAGGGATTACCTATTTGTTAATCTTCAAACTCAAATTCATCTTGCATATGTTCTTTGAAAACAGAAAATACTGCATTGAGCTCATCAACATCATCAACAGGCTCTAAGATATCCTCTTCTTCGTTTGCGTGAACAATTCTCATAATAAGAACAGTGTCCTCTTCGCTGCTTTCCTCATGCCTGTCAGCTTCAAGCCCTACTGCATATTCTTTGTCGTTAAATTCAAAAATATCCAGAATCTCAAATCTAAACTTTTCACCCTCATCATCAATAAGGTCAACTATATTTTCTCTTTCTTCAGCCATTTTCAAACCTCCAAATTAATTATTTGCTGTCTATATATCCCTGAAGGATAAAAACAGCCGAAATTTTATCAAGCAGACCTTTTCTTTTTTTTCCGCTGACAAGCCCTTCTTCTAAAGCCCTGTGCGCCGCCTGTGTAGTTAGCCTTTCATCCCAATAAACTACCGGAAGATCAATCTTTTGTTTTAAAGCTTCAACAAATTTAATTGTTTTTTCTCCTCTTTCGCCTATTGTGCCGTTCATGTTTTTTGGCATACCTACTACTATTTCACTGGCATTAAGCTCCTTCGCTTTTTCTGCTACAAGCATAACCTGACGGGGAAAATTCTTTTCAGAAATTACAGTTACGGGCTGTGCCGTAAAACCTAACATATCACTTATTGCAACACCAATTCTGCTGTCACCGTAATCAATACCTAATACTCTCAAGAAAAGACCGCCCCCACTTGTTTCTTAATATTATTATACATGAAAGTAACCCTCTTGGCAAGTATATTTTTTGATTTTATCGCTTTTTTAATCAGCAAATATCTACAATTTTTTAGTAAATGAGGCATTACTGGCAAAAGCAAGCTGTATCACACCATTATTCCTCAAATAATGCCTTTGCAAAATCGCTGGACGAAAATGGCTGAAGGTCGTCTATTTCTTCTCCCACTCCGATAAATTTAACAGGTATATCCATGGACTGAGAAATGGAAATGACAACACCACCTTTTGCCGTTCCGTCAAGCTTTGTTAATATTATACCTGATATTTCCGCTGTTTGTGAAAACATCTGCGCCTGAACCTGCGCATTTTGTCCTGTGGAAGCATCAAGTACAATAAGTGTTTCTCTTGAAGATGTGGGGAGCTCTCTTTCAATAATACGATTCATTTTTTTAAGCTCTTCCATTAAATTCTTCTTATTATGAAGTCTGCCTGCCGTATCTATAATAAGAACGTCGGCACCTCTGTTTTTAGCTGCCACGCATGCATCATACACAACTGATGAAGGATCAGCACCTTCTCCACCCTTTACAATATCTACACCCGCTCTTTCGCTCCACACTTGAAGCTGATTTATGGCGGCCGCCCTGAACGTGTCAGCAGCGGCGAGCAAAACATACTTGCCTTCATCTTTAAGCCTGTATGCCATTTTTCCGATAGAAGTTGTTTTGCCGACTCCGTTAACGCCGATTACCAGAATTACTGCTGGTTTTCCGCTCAAATCAAGCACCGCATTTTCCTTTTCGAGCTTTTCAGTTATTATTTTCTTGAGTAACTCTTTTACCTCATTGCCGTCATTAATTCGTTCAGCCTTTACTCTGTCACGAAGCTCATCAGTTATTTCCATTGCGGCATTGACACCTATATCTGCCGTGATAAGTGCTTCTAAAAGCTCATCAAACAGTTCTTCATCTATCTTTACAAACGCACGAAACACATTTTCAACACTTTCCGACAATGCGTTTCTTGTCTTTGAAAGCCCCTGTTTCAGTTTACTGAACAAGCCTTTTTTTTCCTCCATTTATTGTTTTTCCTCCCCGCCTTCTATATTAACTTCATCAAGCTTCATGGAAAGAAGCTTTGAAACGCCTTTTTCCTGCATAGTTACACCGTATAGTATATCCGCCGCTTCCATTGTACCTCTTCTGTGGGTAACAACTATAAATTGTGTTTCAGCTGAAAACCTTTTTAAATAATTAGCAAACCTCGCAATATTGTTGTCATCAAGCGCAGCTTCAATCTCATCAAGAATACAAAAAGGTGTCGGCCTTACTTTTAATATGGCAAACAGCAGCGCAATTGCTGTAAACGCCATTTCTCCTCCCGATAAAAGGCTTAACCTCTGCAGCTTTTTGCCCGGTGGTCTTACCTCTATGTCTATACCGCTTTCGAGAATATTCGTAGGGTCATTTAATGACAGTGTTGCACTACCACCACCGAAAAGCTCCGCAAAAACCTCTGAAAAGCAACCGGAAATTATTTCAAACTGCTCTGCAAACCTTTCTGTCATTGATTTTGTCATCTCATCTATTAATTGATTCAGCTCTTTTTTTGCACGGTTCAAATCATCAGTTTGGTTTGATAAAAATTCATGCCGTTCTGAAACTTCTTTATACTCATTTATAGCGTCAAGATTTACATGCCCGAGGTTTTTCATGGAATTCCTTAATTTTGCCGCCTCACGCTTTGCCTCAGCTTTATCTTCGACATCTATTTTTAATTTGACAGCCTCTGAGTATGTAAGGTCATAATCCTCCCACAACCTGTTTACCGTTGTATCGAGCTGCTCTGTGGCTTTGTCTATTTTGTTTTCAAGCCTTGTAACTTCAAGGTTAAAATGATTAACCCTTTCATTTTGTTCACGTAGTTGTGATTTGAGGCGAAGCATTTTTTCATCTGCTTCACCACGTAATTGTGACTTTTCTTCAATTTCAAAAACAAATTCTTCAGCTCTTTTTATAGCTTCCTCTGAATCTGCCTTTCTTTGCGCCATCATCTTTTTGATTTCTTCTATTTTTAATTTTACAATTGCTAGGCTTTCCTCGTATTTTCTTATCTGTTCATTGTTTTTGTCTTGCTGAGAAATATTATTTGCAACTTGCATTTTCATCATGTCAATATCTGAGTTAATTTCAGAAACGGACATACGCAGCTCAGTAATTACTCCCGATTGTTTTTCTTTTTTATGAAACTGCTCACGAAGCTCAAGCCTTGCTTTTTCCGCTTCACTTTCACACTCGATTAAGGAAAGCTCCGCCTGTGTCAGCTCATAAGCCAGCTTCTCCTTTTCCTGTGCAGAGTTTTCACTTGCCAAAATAATTAATTCAAGCTCTGCTTCTCGTAGCTTTAGTTCTTCTGATTCTCTTTCTATTACATGGCGTAAGGTGTCACGCTCACCGGTGAGTTTAATAATGCTGTTATTTTTTTCAGTGATTTCAGAAGCCATTTTTTCGAGTGATTCCGAATAAGAGCGAAGTGAATGTGTATTATTCTCAATTTTATCTTCTGTTTTGTCCATTTCCGATAAAATATTTTCAACCTCGAGTGATAATGCCCTGATTTCTTTTTCTCTGCCTAAAAGGCGTGAATTTTTTGCATAACTGCCGCCAGTAATTGAACCGCCGGCAAAAATTACTTCACCGCCCAAAGTAACTATCTTAAATCTGTATTCATTTTTTTTGGCAGCTGCTATTGCATTGTCAATATTATCAAATAGGGCAGTTTGTCCCAAAAGGTTTTCGGCAATCCCCCTGTAAGTACCGTCACATTCCACAAAATCACAAACAAGCCCTAAAGAGCCTTTTTCACCTTTAATTTTGTTTTCAAAATTACCCCTTCTGCCCTTGACAGATGTTAGAGGCAAAAAAGTTGCCCTTCCAAGGCGATTGTCCTTAAGATAAGTGATTGCTTTTTTTGCATCCCCCTCGCTCCCAACAACAATATTTTGAAGTGCGTTTGCAAGTGCTGTTTCAACTGCAAGAGAATACTTGTCATCAACCGTTATGAGCTTTGACAATACACCGTGGATATCAATTTTATTAGGCAAATCGTTTGTGAGAAGTGCTTTAACTCCCACCGAATAGCCTTCCATGTTTTTTTCCATATCGGAAAGCACAGCAAGGCGGGATGATTTTCTGTTGTAATCCTCGCTCTTTATATTATACTCTTTTTTTTGATTTTCATTTTCCTGCTGAAGTTCTCGTGCTTTTAAAAGCTCTGCCTCTCGTGTTTTTTGCAGCTCAAGAAGCTCTTTTTTTTCGATTTCTATCCGGTCACTAATCTGGGAATACTCTCTCTCGCCTCTTGTGTGCCTCTCACGTGTTACATCTACACTGTCCTTAATAGCCGCTATGCGCTCATCCGCATTCCCTTCCAGTGCTTGTATTGTGGCAATTTTACCGTTTATTATATCAACCTGATGATTTTTGTCAGCTTTCTTTTCAAGTAAAGCGTTTATATTGCTGTTGACCTTGTCCGCTTCTGCTGAAATTGTATTTAGGAGTTCGTTTGCTTTCTCAATATCACCAAGTGTTTTTTTTCTGTTTTCGGTTGCTTCGTCAATTTTATCCTTGAGCCTTGATACAATAAGCTCACAGTCCTCATTTGACGCTAAAAGTTCTGCTATTTCACTATCAAGCCTTGCCGTTTCTTCCTCATTCGTAATGATTTTGTTGTTTAACAGCGATATTTCGCCCTTTGTCTTTTCACCGAGAATTTCTTCAGAATGAAGCCTTTCCCTGATTTCATCAATAACTCCGTCCGTCTCACGGAGTTTTCCGTACAAAACCTCCTCAGAATCCTGAAGTTCCTTTAATAAAGACAAAGCCTCAGCGGCTTCATTTTTTGTGTTCGTGAAAACTCCTTCAGTGTCATCTAAAAAGTTTTTGCATTTTTCTATTGCATCTATTGACAAATTAACATCAAGAACACGCAACTTATCACGCAAATTCAGGTATTTTTGCGCCTTCTCAGATTGATTTTTCAAAGGCTCAAGCCTTGCTTCAAGCTCAGCCCTAATATCCATAAGCCTTATAAGATTTTCATCTGTTGCGATAAGCTTTCTCTCAGCCTCGGTTTTTCTGTAACGATACTTTGAAATACCTGCTGCCTCTTCAAAAACCTGACGTCTGTCCTCCGATTTATTTGATAAAATCTCATCTATTCTGCCCTGACCTATTATTGAATATCCGTCACGCCCAAGCCCTGTATCCATAAAAAGCTCATAAATATCACGCAGACGGCAGACAGCTTTATTAATAAGATATTCACTTTCGCCGCTTCTGTAAACACGCCTTGTTACAGTGATTTCATCGTAGTCAATGGGAAACGTTTTTTTGCTGTTATCAAGAATAAGAGAAACCTCCGCAAAACCCGTAGCTTTTCTTTTTTCTGTTCCGGCAAAAATAACGTCCTCCATTTTACTTCCACGCAAGGATTTTGCGCTCTGCTCACCCATAACCCATCTAATGGCGTCGGAAATGTTGCTTTTACCGCTTCCGTTAGGACCTACGATTGCAGTAATACCGTCACCAAAATCAAGGCTAATTTTATCTGTAAATGATTTGAAGCCTTGCATTTCAAGCTTTTTTAAATACACTCCGACACCTCCTTTTACAAAGTTTCTCTAAAACCCTTCTCTATTGTGAGGGTTGATTTTAATTCTTAATTTTATTTCGTTAGCTTTTCTGCTATTGATGCGGCCGCTTTTTTGCCTGCACCCATAGCCAGAATAACAGTTGCCGCACCTGTTACGGCATCTCCTCCCGCATAAACATCTTCAATTGAAGATTCTCCGTTTTCGTCAATGACGATTCCACCACGATTATTCGTTTTCAGCCCCTCTGTGGTAGCTTTTATCAAAGGATTGGGTGACTGACCTATTGCCATTACAACCGTATCAACATCAAGCGTAAATTCAGAACCCTCAATTTTAACGGGTTTGCGCCTTCCACTCTCATCAGGCTCACAGAGCTCCATTTTAACGCATTCCATTCCGCCCACCCAGCCGTTTCCGTTATCAAGTATCTTTGTTGGGTTAGTTAAAACATTGAATAAAATTCCCTCTTCAAGCGCATGATGAACTTCTTCTTTTCTTGCCGGCATTTCATCCATGGAGCGACGGTACACAATATAAACCTCGTCCGCACCCATTCTCAGGCAGCATCGTGCCGCATCCATTGCAACGTTTCCGCCACCCACAACCGCAACTTTTTTCCCAATAAATACAGGTGTATCACTTTGAGGAAATTTATATCCCTTCATGAGATTAATTCTTGTAAGCAGTTCATTAGCTGAAAAAACACCGTTCAATGTTTCGCCTTCAATTCCCATAAATGCGGGAAGTCCGGCGCCTGTTCCTACGAATACTGCCTTATAGCCCTCTTCAAAAAGCTCACCTATAAGCTCTGTTTTTCCTATAATAACATTCTTTTCTATTTTTACGCCCAAATCTTTAAGGTTTTCTATTTCCTTTTGAACGATTTCCTTTGGAAGCCGAAACTCCGGTATACCGTACATAAGAACTCCTCCGGGAATGTGAAGGGCTTCAAAAATTGTAACATCAAAACCCTTGTGAGCAAGGTCACCGGCACAGGAAAGCCCTGCAGGTCCACTGCCTACAACTGCAACCTTTATTCCGTTTTTCAAAATTTCCTGTTTTTCCGATTTGCCGTTCTTCATAAAATAATCAGCCGCAAAGCGTTCAAGCCTGCCGATACCAACGCTTTCACCTTTTTTTGCACGCACACAGTATTTTTCACACTGATTTTCCTGTGGGCATACACGACCGCAAACTGCCGGAAGGCTGTTTGTTTCTTTTATAGTCTCATAAGCCCCCAAAATGTCGCCGTCCTTTATGCTTGTAATAAAATCAGGTATTTTTACATTTACAGGACAGCCGCTCATGCAAGGGCGTGTTTTACAATTTAAGCATCTTTCTGCTTCTTCCATTGCTTCCTCAAGAGAATAACCGCAAGCAACCTCTTCAAAGTTTTTTGCTCTTTTTTTTGGTTCTTGCTCTGTCATTCTCACTTTTTCCGGTGACATATTCGCCATTTTACTCAACCCCCTGAATTAGATTACACTTGTGCTCAACTGATTGTTTTTCTTTGTCCATATACATTCTTCCACGATTTATTGCTACATCAAAGTCAACCAGATGACCGTCAAAATCAGGCCCGTCCACACAGGCGAACTTTGTTTCACCGCCGACGATAACACGGCAACCGCCACACATACCCGTTCCATCTATCATTATAGAATTCATGCTGACAATTGTTTTAATACCATATTCACGTGTGAGGTTTGCAACCGCACGCATCATAACAAGCGGACCTATGGCAATTACAGCGTCATATTTTTCTCCCTTTTCAATTAAGTCCTTTAAAATATTTGTAACAAAGCCCTTAAAGCCATTTGAACCGTCATCTGTGGCAATATAAAGGTTACGGCTTACTTTTTTCATTTCTTCCTCAAGAATTATTAAATCAATGCTTCTGAAACCGCAAACACAGTCAACAACAGCACCTGCATTTTTAAGTGCCTTTGCCTGCGGATATGCAATTGCAGTGCCAAGCCCACCACCGATAACACATGCCTTTTTTATGCCATCAAGCTCGGAAGGTTTTCCTAAAGGGCCTGCAAAATCTAAAATACTCTCACCGATAGAGAGCTGACCAAGCCTTTTTGTTGTTGCCCCAACCTCCTGAAAAATTATGGTGATAGTACCCTCTTCCCTGTCATAATCAGCAATAGTAAGCGGTATTCTTTCTCCGTTTTCATCAATCCGTAAAATAATAAACTGCCCTGCCAAAGCTTTTTTTGCCACCATTGGTGCCATAACTTTCATAAGCTTTGTCTGGCTGTTTAATGTTTCTTTAACAATAATCTTATACATATTTGTCCCCTTTACCCCTCTAATACTTGATACATTTCTTTGGCTTCGTCCTTTTTAACATGCTCTGTGACCTCTGTAATTTGTACCTTGATTTTTTTTGACCCAAAAGTAATTTCCAATATATCTCCCTCTTTTACTGTTGAGCCGGGTTTTGCAACCTTACCGTTAATTAAAACTCTGCCGCCGTCACAAGCCTGGGCCGCAATTGTACGCCTTTTTATAAGACGTGATACCTTTAAATACTTGTCAATTCTCATATAAAAATCCTTTCAGAAATTATTTACACCAATAACGCATTAACCCCGATATAATAGGTGCGCAAGCTGCGCCGCCCGTCTGTCCTGAATTTTCTATTACAACAGATACTACTATCTTCGGATCCTCCGCCGGAGCATATGCAATAAACCATGCATGATCCTTGCCGCTGTTTTCTGCGGTTCCCGTCTTGCCGGCAATCGTAATGCCGGAAACACGTGCACCAGTGCCTGTACCGCTTTTAATAACCTCAATCATCATTTCTTCTATCTTGTTCGTAATAGTTTCATCGGTTACTTTTGACAGGACACTGTTTTCATGCTGATAAACACTGTAACCATTTGAAAGGTTTGCCCTTTCCACAAGGTACGGCGACATCATGATACCATCATTTGCAATAGCAGATGCCACAAGAGCCATGTTCATGGGTGTTACAGAAAGGTCGCCCTGCCCCATTCCGACAGCGGCAACATTTGTTACACTGTCATTTGAAAGACCTGTTGCTTTCTGAAGATTTAAGTCATATGCAATGTCTTTGTTAATCATAAAGCGTTCCATAGTATTTCTCATTTTATAAAAGCCGAGTTTATCCGCAAGCGTAACAAAAACAACATTACTTGATTTTGAAAAGCTTCGCAATAAATCAAGCTTTCCGAAAGCCTTGCCATCATAATTTTCAAACTTATAATTACCGATTATGGTTGAACCTTCATCATCGTAGGTTTCATTTTCAAGTCCGTTTTCAATTGCCGAAACTGCCGTTATTGTTTTAAAAACCGAGCCCGGCGGATATAACCCCAAAGTAGCCCTTGCTAAAAGTCGGCTGTCCTCACTTTCAAGGATTTTTTGCCAGTTTTGCTTTAAGGCATCTTCATTTGGATTGTAATCGGGCTTTGAAACGAGTGCTAAAGTTGCACCTGTTTTGGGGTTAAGCGCAACTATGGAGCCTTTTCTGTTTCCCAAAAGCTCATAAGCTTTTTTCTGTAAACCGTGGTCAATAGTTAGCATCAGATCAGCTCCCTGAACATCAGAGCCCATTAACCTCTGCCTGAGATTATATATTTCGTTTGAAAAAGCTGAACCCATAATAAAACCGTTATAGGTGTACTCAAGCATGCTTCTGCCATAGGTCTGATTATTATAGCCGATTACATGAGAATACATATTATTAAAGGGATATATCCTTTTTTGTGTGTTTTCGCCCATCTCACTGTAAGCAAGCCTCTGACCGTCGGCTGAATAAATAGTGCCTCTTTTTATTTTTTGTTCCTTTATGACTGTTCTTGGGTTTTCAGCACTTGTTGCAAGCCCTTCAGCTTTAAAAAGCTGAAAATAAGTAAGATATATCACTACACTTAAAAAAAGAGCTGAAATCACAATAAGAGCGTGAATAATTTTTCTATTCGATGACATCTGTAAGCTCCTTTGTTCTGCCGGAAATTGCCTGCAAAACTGCAAGCGCGGCAAAGCAGGTGGCAAGAGAAGAACCGCCTGCACTTACAAACGGAAGTGTTATACCCGTCAGTGGTATAAACTTAATAACACCGCCGATAATAATAAACGTCTGATAGCCAAACATAACACTTATACCCAATGCAACCGCTTTATTAAAAGGATTAGTTGCACTTAGTGAAATTTTTATACCTCGATAAACGAGCATAAAGAAAAGAAAAATTACACCTATGCCCCCAATCATTCCCATTTCCTCACATATGGCAGCAAAAATAAAATCATTTTTTGCAAGTGGAATATAAGAGGGAAAACCGTTTCCTATCCCTGCCCCTATAACACCACCGGATGCCATGGCATATAGTGACTGTACAATCTGATATCCAAGATTTCCCGAATCAGCAAAAGGATCAAGCCATATGTCAATCCTCTGTTGAATGTGCGTCATGGTTTTTATTCCAAGATATCCACCAAAACCGGCAAAAATCATATTGAAAACAAGGTATACCTGCGCTTTTCCGAAAACATACTGCATTGTGAAATAAATAAGGAAATACAAAACAGCAGAGCCCCATTCACGCTGAAGCACCAAAAATCCAAGATGAAAGTAAGCGATAACCATTATTACTGCCTGTCTTGTCATCGGGCGGGACATGATCCCTTTTCCCTTGCTGTAAGGTGCAGTATAAAGGCCGGCAAGTATAAATATAAATAAAAGCTTAATAAGCTCAGACGGTTGTAAGCCAACAGGCCCTACAGAAATCCAGTTTTTTGCGCCGCCGGAATATCTGCCGAAAATTTGTGTTGCTATAAACAGAACGGCTGACACGCATATATAAGCCTTTATCATTCCTTTGCTGTTCCAGAAGTTAAATTTTCTGTATATAATATAAAAAACAAAAAAACCTGTCATTCCAATATAAAAATATTCTATCTGGTTCATTGCGGCCTCGTGGTTAATCCTCAGCAATGCAATAATACCAATGGTAAATATCATAGATACTATAAGGAACAGATAGTCGTCACCAAGGGAGGCAAATAAAATTATTGCATATGAAATAAGAACAAGCAAAACCACTGCAGCAGAATAATAAATCGCTGTATTCCCAATAGTTTCAGTTGCAAAAAACAAAGTTCCGAAACCTATTAAATTTGTAAGTAACACTAAAAGTAAAGGGACAAGCCGCTGAACCTTTTTCATACTGTGTACTTCCTTTCATAGGTAATTAAGACGTTTCAGAGCTCATAAATATAAAAGAAAGCTGACCGATTGAGATTTTGTCACCATTCATAAGCTCAATAGCATCACCCGATACACTTTTTCCGTTTAACTTAGAACCGTTTGTGCTTCCCAAATCATTTAAATAATATACCCCGTCCCTAACTAAAATCTCACAGTGTCTTTGAGAAAGGAAGGGATCATCAATAAATATTTCACATCTGCGGTCTCTGCCAATAGCAATGTCGGCTGCTATGGGGTAGCTTTCCTCTACATGAAAATCAAGGCTGTTTCTTATATTTAACAGCTTGATATATGTACCAACTACACCCGCCGAGCTTTTTTTCTTTTGCATAACGGCAATGTCGGTATTTACCATCTTAATTATTTTGATTATAAAAATGTAAACAAGTAAAACAAAAAGTATTGAAAACAGCTTAGGAATTAAATCTATTATGATAATCACCTCTATCTCAATATATAAACAAACACCAAACCTGCCTCCCTCGTGCAGAGGGAGGGGGACCG
>CAZUVQ010000030.1:11372-17252 GCA_964623915.1 uncultured Oscillospiraceae bacterium | reverse complement strand
AATAATGAATGAAAATATTCAAAAGTACGTCGATGATTTCTTTAAGGATGTCCCCAATAAACGGCGGGTTATGGAAATTCGTGAGGAGCTATTGTCCGATATGTGTGAAAAATATGAAGATCTTGTAAACCAAGGGAAAAGTGAGGATGACGCATATTCCACAGTTGTCTCAGGCATAGGTGATATCGCAGGATTGATTGATGACGTAATAGAAGTTGAAAAACAAAGCTTTACTGATACGGCCATCAGAAACAAGTGCCGTTTCATCAAGAAAAAATACAATAAAGAAGATAATTCATTTGCAGAGGAATACAGGGAAAAAATCAGTCTTTCAGACAAAACATCACGCTTGCATTCAGCACTATCGTCTTCTTTATGGACATTAACGTTGCTTGTTTATTTTCTCATCAGCTTTTTTACAAACAGCTGGGATATATCATGGGTTGTTTTTCTAATGGCAGTTGTTTTGCAGCAATGCATAACATCCATAATTAACAAAAAGATAAATAGCGGAGGAATCGTCTGGACGAGTGCTGTTGTGGTTTATTTTTTGCTGAGCTTTACAACAGAAAGATGGGATTATACATGGCTGATATTTTTTGCGGCGGCAGTTATACAGCAGGCAATACGTTTGTATAATATATGGAGGGAACAATGAAACAGACAAAGATTGTCATATTTGTTCTTGTATGGGCACTTGCATTATTAGTTGCCATTTGCTTTATTTTTTCAAATTATAAAGGGGTTTTTATGAATGAAATATATTTTGGTATACATATCGGTACAATTTTACAAAAAGAAGAAAACATATCTTCCGGCGGTATTAAAAAAATTGAAGTTGATGCAAATTATAATTCAATAGAACTTATAGCATCTGACAGAGATGATTTTTATGTCACACAGTACGGTAGGAAAAATACCCCTGATAAAGCTTTATTTAAATCCAACAAAAGTGATGACAAGTTAACTATTTCTACGAATACCCATTTTATAATAAATATAGGATTGAATTTGTGTGAGGAAAAACTGAAAATAGAGGTTCCAAAGGATTGGGCAGGTTCAGTCAATTTATCAACAACATCCGGTAACATAGATGTTCTGGATGAGTTTACCCTTGAGGATTTTAACTTGCATGCAAGCTCTGGCAACATAAAAATAGCAAAGAAAATTAGCCTAAATAACCTTATTTTAAAAACATCATCAGGTCAAATAAAAATAGAAGGCGAAATAAATGCAACAGGAGATATTTTTGCAAAAAGTTCCTCTGGCTCTCAAATATATGGTAATATTATTGCAAGAGAAATAAGTTTTGAAGCGTCATCAGGAAAAATTGCAAATACTGAAACCACAGCTTTAACACTTGGCATAAAGTCGTCTTCCGGCTCTTTGGTGCTTGGAAAAATAAACGCAGAGACCTATAATATCGGCTGTAAATCCGGTGATATTAAAATTGATGGTATATCTGGCAAAGGCATTCTTCAAACAAGTTCGGGAAATATCAGTGTTTTGTTAATGCAACCCGTAGGTCACCTACAAGCAAAAAGCAATTCCGGAAATGTTAAAATAAAATTGCCATATGAACTTATGTTTAATTTTGAAGGTCTTACAAGCTGCGGTAATATAAAAGCTGATTTTGAAGTTTTGTTTAGGAGCAGTAAAAGAAACAGTAGCACCGCAAAAATTGGTTTGGATCCGCAGATAAATATAAATGTTAAAACATCCTCGGGCAATATTCACGTAAATAGGTATTAAGTTTTCTTGACAAATTTGGTTTTAGGATGTAAACTTAGCTTATACTATCATTAACGAAGGGGGCTATATGTATGAGTGATGATATTAAAAAAATTGCAATGCGCCTTCGTGAGCTTCGGGAAATAGAAGGTATCACCACCGAGCAAATGGCAAAAATGTTTGCTATTACTCATGAACAGTATCTTGAATACGAAAGCGGCAGTATTGATTTACCAATAAGCTTTCTTTCAGAAGCCGCACGTTATTTTAAAATTCAGGTATATGAGCTTTTGTCAGGAGAAGCACCAAGGCTTAAGATTTACCAGCATGTTAAAAATGGAAAAGGCTTGAAAATAGAAAGAAGCAAACAATACGACTACCTCCATATGGCATATAATTTTGCCGGCAACAAGGTTCTTCCACTTCTTGTTACTGTTGCCCCAAAGGGTGAAAATGAAGTTAGTACCAACACTCATTTCGGTCAGGAATTTGATTACTGTCTTGAGGGCAGAACGCTTGTTCATATTAATGGTAAGGATATAATTTTGGAAGAGGGGGATTCTATATATTATGATTCCAGTTACCCCCACGGCATGGCATCTCTTGACGGAAAAGAAGCAAAACTGCTTGTGGTAGTTATTTGAGGGAAATATGAGGCTTGATAAGTATGCGGCTTTTGCCGCAGCAAGCAGAAAAGAAATAAAAAATTTCATTTTGAAAGGCCGCGTTACAGTTAATGGAATGGTTATCCGTGACAGCGGCTTTTTAGTAAACGAAAAAGATATTGTAGCGCTTGATGGTAACATAATTTACTATAGAGAGTTTATTTATATTATGATGAACAAGCCGGCAGGCGTCATAAGCGCTACATTTGACCCCGTCCACAAAACAGTTATTGACCTTTTGCCGGAGGAGTTAAAAAGGTTTGAACCATTCCCCGTCGGAAGGCTTGATATTGATACGGAAGGTCTCCTTCTTCTGACAAACGACGGAAAACTGGCTCATAACCTGCTGTCGCCAACAAAGAAGGTTCCAAAAGTCTATGAAGCAACAGTTGACGGCAAAATTACAAAAAAACATATAGAAATATTTAAAAACGGAATTATTCTTGACGACGGGTACAAAACAAAACCCTCAACTCTATCCGTGCTGAAAGAAGACAGTAATACTGTTGCCCAAGTAATGATAACCGAGGGTAAAAATCATCAGGTAAAAAGAATGTTTGCAGATATTGGTTTGCAAGTGCTTTATCTTAAGCGTATCAAGTTTGCCAAACTGGATCTTGATAATAGTTTGAAAAGTGGGAATTTTCGCGAACTTTATGTTGAAGAAATGAATATTTTGAATAATATTATGCAATAGTACTAAAGATTATTTTCTTTTTTTGTGTATTTCAATCATTTCCTTTTATCAAAAAATATGTTATTATAATATTATGTAAATTAGCAGGGTTCCTTTTGGAACAAAAAATTAGGGGGATAAATTAATGTCAACATTAAGCTTAAGAGGAATTGAAAAGAAATATGCCGGCGGCGTTGTAGCTGTCAGTGATTTCAATCTTGAAATTGAAGACAAAGAGTTCATAATTCTTGTTGGTCCTTCAGGTTGCGGCAAATCAACAACACTTCGTATGATTGCCGGTCTTGAAGAAATTACAGAAGGCGAATTATATATTGATGACAAACTCGTTAATGATGTTGCTCCAAGGGACAGAGATATAGCCATGGTTTTCCAGAACTATGCTCTCTATCCTCATATGACGGTTTATGATAATATGGCATTCGGTCTCAAGCTTCGCAAAACTCCGAAGGATGAAATTAAGAGAAGAGTTCAGGAAGCAGCAGAAGTTCTCGGTATTGACCATCTTTTAGACAGAAAACCAAAAGCTTTATCGGGCGGTCAACGTCAGAGGGTTGCCCTCGGCCGTGCTATCGTTCGTGAGCCTAAGGTATTCCTTATGGATGAACCTCTGTCTAATCTGGATGCTAAACTTCGTGTTCAGATGAGAACAGAAATAGGTAAACTCCACAAAAGGCTTCAGACAACATTTATATACGTAACACATGACCAGACAGAGGCTATGACAATGGGTTCACGTATTGTTGTTATGAAAGATGGTATTATCCAGCAGGTAGCAAGCCCGCAGATGCTTTATGATAACCCTGTAAATGTATTTGTTGCAGGTTTTATTGGCTCTCCTCAGATGAATCTTATTGATGCTAATCTTAATGAAGAAGGTGGCAGGCTTTCTTTGACATTCGGTCAGTATAAGGTATATCTTCCCGAAGGAAAAGCTGCAAGGATTGATAAGAGCCATATTGGTAAACCTGTAGTTTTAGGAATTCGTCCTGAAGATGTTTATGATAATGAGGGTTATATTGCAGCTAATCCTGATACAACTATCCAATCTGAGGTCGAGTTAACAGAAATGATGGGTGCTGAAACAAATCTTTACCTTAAAGTTGAAGATAAGCAGTTCGTTGCTCGTGTTGACCCAAGAACTACTTCAAAAACCGGTGACAAAATCAAAATTGCTTTTGATGGAAACAAATTCCACCTATTTGATAAAGAAACTGAATTGGCTATACTAAATAGCTAATTAAAATTTAAAAAAGGCACACAATATAAGTTTCATTTATATTGTGTGCCTTTTTTATGCTTGTTGCCTATGTTTTATTGAAAACAATCTTTAATATGAACTCCGCTCATATTAAATGTGCCGACATCTGTGATTTTTACATCTACAATTTTCCCGATAACAGAGTTTTCGGCTTTAAAATTTACAATTTTACCGCCCTCTGTCCTGCCTGTTAAAATATCTGACCGTGTCTTGCTTTTCCCTTCTGCCAAAACAGAAACAACTCTGTTCAAAAGCTTTTGATTTTTTTCAAGAGATATCTCGTTTTGAACCTCAATTAGGCGGTCAAAGTTTGCTTTCTTCTCTTGCTCTGAAAGTACATCCTCCATTTTTTCAGCAGGTGTTCCCTTTCTTTTTGAGAAAATAAAAGAATATATCATATCATAGCGAACAGTTTTTATTACTTCAAGAGTTTTATCAAAATCCTCATTTGTTTCACCGGGGAAACCAACTATAATATCAGTTGTAATCACGATATCCGGCATTAATTCCCTTGCTTTGCTTACAATCGAAAGGTATTTTTCTCGCGTATATTTTCTGTTCATAGCCAATAAAATCTTATCGCTGCCCGCCTGCAGTGGAAGGTGAAGGCTTTTACAAATATTTTCTCTTTCTGCCATAACACGCAATACGCTGTCTGATATATCCTTCGGGTGCGATGTCATAAACCTTATGCGCGGAATTTTTGTATCGCTTACTTTTTCCAGTAAACCGGCAAAATTATCACCGCCGCCGCCATAAGAATTTACGTTCTGTCCAAGCAGAATAACCTCCTGAAAACCTTTTTCATATAACGCCTGTACTTCTTTTATTATATCAGATTCCCCTCTGCTTCGTTCCCTTCCCCGTACATAAGGCACTATGCAATATGCACAAAAATTATTACAGCCGTACATGATGGGAACGCCTGCCTTTATTTTACTGCTATAGTGGGTGGGCAGACCCTCGTGAATCAGCATATCCTCCTCAAACTCCAATAAGCGCATTTTTGTACAAAGAGTGTTATACAAATACTCCGGAAAGCGATGGATTGAATTTGTACCAAAAACAATATCAACTTGCTTGAAGGTGGATTTAATTCTTTTTTTAACATGCTCCTCATTAGCCATACAGCCACATAAGGCTATTACCAACGAGGGGCGGATCTCCTTAATGGGCTTTAGGGCACCAAGCTTGCCGAATACTTTTTTTTCTGCATTTTCTCTTATGGAACATGTGTTGAAAACAACTAAATCAGCATCATTAGCAGAATCTGTAAAGCCATAACCCATTTCTGACAAAAGCCCGGCTATTTTATCGCTATCGTTTTCGTTTTGCTGACAACCGAAGGTATTAATTAGCGCAAGCGGCTTTTTCGTAAAATATTTAGAAACTTTTTTAATATAGTCCATTTTTCAGTCCTCAAGTTTGCTTAAAAATGTGCGGATACGAGGGTTTTGCGATTCGTCTAAAACATATTCGGGTGTACCGTCTTCAACTATAACACCATCGTCAATAAAAACAATTCTGTC
>CAZUVQ010000030.1:0-11272 GCA_964623915.1 uncultured Oscillospiraceae bacterium | reverse complement strand
GCAAGCACAATGTTTTCAAGAACATTATACTGGGGAAACAAGTTAAACTGCTGAAAAACAAGCCCGAAATTTAGCTGTTTTTCACGGATTTCTTTGGGGTTCATATTTTTAAACGTTTCGGCATCAAACACAAGCTCTCCGTCAACAAAAATTTGTCCCGTGTCCGCTGTTTCAAGAAAATTAGTACAGCGCAGAAATGTAGTTTTTCCGCCACCGGATGAACCTATTACCGCCACAACCTCACCCTGCTCCATAGAAAAATCAATTCCCTTTAAAACATCAGTTTTTCCAAAGCTTTTATATAATTTTTTAACTTCTAAAATAGCCATAATCAACCTCTGTAATAGTTTAATTTTTTCTCTATATACCCGAACAGAATTGTAAGGATACCGCAAAATACAAGGTAGAATAGTCCGGAATAAAACAGTGGCCAAATAAGAGCCTTTGATGAAATAAAATTCTGTGCAACCATTATTATTTCCTTTACAGCAATTATTCTTGCAAGAGAAGTATCCTTAACAAGGGTTATAATTTCATTTCCAAGCGGCGGGACAACTCTTTTTATTACCTGTAACAAAACTATTCTAAAGAATACCTGTGTCTTTGTCATGCCGAGCACCTGCCCTGCCTCGTACTGCCCTTTTGATATGGATTCTATACCACCACGAAATATCTCGGAAAAATATGCCGCATAGTTAATTACAAATGCAATAAAAACAGCTGAAAGCCTTGGCAGTGCACTTATACTCCACAAAAGCCCCGGCCCGTAAAATACTACTATTACCTGAAGCATCAAAGGTGTTCCCCGAATTACCCAAACAACTGTTTTAACAAGCCATTTTAAAGGTTTTATCTTACTCATCGAGCCGAACGTAATAATAAGCCCCAGCGGAAGAGATAGCAGGAGCGTTATAATAAAAACCTGAAATGTCGTATAAAAACCACCTAATAAAGTGCGGGTTACTTCCATTAAACTCATTTGTAAAACCTTTCTTTTAAAGACACAAGGCAGGAGGCTATCGCCTACTGCCTGTATCTGAATATGTAACTTATAGAATTATTATTTAATAATTATCGCAGAAAGGTCATATTTTTCAGCTATTTCATCTATTTTACCGTCTGCGGCAAGCTCATCAATAACAGCATTAACCTTATCAACCATATCACTATCTGTTCTGAAGCCTATACCGTATTCTTCAACACCAAGCTCAACTTCTTCAATCATCATAAGGTCTTTATAATCTGTACCTTCACCAACCATGGCATAAGCAAGCGTATAGTCAAGAACTGCTGCATCAGCTGTGCCTGATTTAACCTCAAGCAGTGCATCTGTCTGTTTTGTAACCGCTACAAAAGTTGCCTTTGAAAGGTTTTCTTCAGCCGCTATAGCATCAGCACCTGCCGAAGCCGTTTCAGCAACAAGATTTGCGCCCACAAGGCTTGCGGTATCTTTATAATCATCAGCTTTATCCTTTTTGATAACAATAACCTGTTTATTTTTTATATAAGGTTTTGTAAAATCAAGGTTTGCTTCTCTTTCATCATTGATTGTAAAACCGTTCCATATACAGTCAATATTTTTCGCATTGAGCTCAACTTCTTTTGTGTCCCAGTTAATTTCTACAAAATCAGGTTCCACACCAAGCTTTTCACAGACAGCCTGAGCAAATTCCGTGTCAAAACCAATTAAAGCACTCTTTTCGTCCAGGTAGTTCATCGGCGCATAATCAGTATAACCGATTACAAGCTTGCCGTTTTCTGATATGTAATCCCAATCTGATGCTTCTGTTTGGGCTCCTGTTTCTTCAGCAGGTTCTGTCTGTGTGCAAGCACAAAGAGTGAAAATCAAAACAGTTGCAAGTAAAATTGTTAAAAACTTTTTCATTTAAAAAACTCTCCTTAAAATATATGATTTGTGTTTCCTTTTGTATATTACCACTTTACCACGATAAAGTCAATAGTTTTTTAGAAATTTATAAATTATATTCGTAAATAATATCAGATGCAACTACCATTCCGGCTGTTTCGGTGCGAAGTATTCTATTGCCCAATGTTACAACATTAATTCCTTTATCCCTTGCAAGAGTTGCCTCTCTCTTATCAATTCCGCCTTCAGGTCCTATCATAATACCAATTTTTTTAGGGTTTTTCCCTCTCAAGGCTTTCTTTAGGGTAAATTCTTTTTCTTCTTCATATGCAAGTATCGGAAGGTCAAGCTCCATAAGCTGCAAAACCGCTTGCTCAAATGTTTTGGGTTCTTCCACAATTGGTATTATCCCTCTTCCCGACTGCTTTGCCGCTTCAAGAGAAATTTTATTCCATCTTTCATTTTTCCCAAAACTTTTTGCAACTGTCCTCTCGCTAATAAAAGGGACAAAGCGTGTTACACCAATCTCAACGCATTTTTGAATAACAAGCTCCATCTTCGCTCCCTTTGGTATTCCCTGAAAAAGAATTATCTCAGCGGCAGGCTCATTTATGTTTTCGTGTTGAGAGGTTATTTTGCATAAAATCTCTTTTTTTGATATATCCTCAATAACGCACTCATAGTCCGTTTCTTCACCGTCGCACACAGTAAGCACATCACCCGGCCGCATTCGCAAAGCTTTTCCTATATGCAAAACGTCCTCGCCCGTTATTCTCATTTTTTCGCCTATATTTTCTAAAGGTGCAAAAAACCTTGCCATAATCCACCTATTTCCTTTCGCAAATAATTGCGAACCAGTCACCGTCTTTATTCTTTTCTAAGATGTTAAACCCGTTATTGATAAGAGCTTCTGAAACATCGCCCTCACGATTTTCAATTATCCCCGAGCATAAAAACTTTGCTCCGTCCTTCATATATCGCGGTGCTATTGATGAAAGAGGAATAATCACGTCCGCCACAATGTTTGCAACAACTATATCATACTTCCTGTTGCCATCAGTGTTTTCAAAGGGGGCACCTTCAAGAATATTGCCGGATGTGACGCAATAAGTATCCTTCCCGATACCGTTTAATGCGGCGTTTTCGTATGCTATATGTGTTGCGGCAGGGTCAATATCAACAGCAGCGGCAAAAGATGCCCCCAAAAGCAGTGATAAAATGGATAATATTCCACTCCCGCAACCAATATCCAGCACTTCATCACCATTTTTAATTGTTTTTTCAAGGATTTCCATGCACAATCTTGTTGTGTTGTGGCTTCCCGTTCCAAAAAGCATTCCCGGATTGATTTTTAAAATGTTTCTGTCTGTATGCGGGTTTTCAAGCCATTCGGGCACTATCAGAATACCCTCGCCTATATTAATCGGCTGATAATATTTTTTCCATTTTTCAAACCACAAGTCCTCAGGGATGTCTTGAAACCTTAACTCAAGAGAACCCATGTCAACCCCTATTTCTCTGTTTTTAAGGTTTTCAAGACAGTCACGAAGGCATGCAAGCTGCTGCCCTCCCGTTTCATCATCACGGAGAAAAACATTCAAATGAGTGGGGACCTTTTTTTCATTCATAACCTCATCGTCAACATAATCCCACCTTGAGCGGTTGTTTTCGAGGAAAATTAGAAAATCGCCCTCATCACATATTTCAACGCCTTCAATTCCAATGCTGAGTATTGCCCCGTACAAGGGCTCAATGCCATCAGGGGTTGTGTAAATGCTGACACGCAGCCAGTTCTTATTGCTCATAATTTTCCAAGCCTTTCAGAAAGCTCCTCACGGCTGACAAGCCTGACTGTGCGTGATTGCTTGTTCGATATCACCAGTTCATTAAATTCATCTGTTGTTATTTCTTTAGCCATATTCTTACCCTTTCGACTTTTTATATTGATTATAATAGTATCCCCCGAAAAAGTCAATATTAAAAGAGCAAGCCTTTTTCTTTGGAGAAAAAGAAGCATTATATACTGTTTTTGTATGCATTTATTCTATCCTCCAAAGCAGGATATTTTTCAATTGTTTTCTCAGAAAAAAAGCTGTTTTCAAGGTTTTGTGTTGCGGCTTTTTCATGTGCTATCAATGCCCAGGTTGAGTCAACAAGGTTTGAAAACATTTCGTCACGCTGTGCAAGGCAAATAAAGCTCTGCCTTGGTGAATTGATATCCTCACCGCTGATTTCAAGCATATTATATTTTTGGCAAAGCCCTTTAAGCCTTATTATTTGCTCTTTTGTATTCCTCGATGGCATATAAGTAACTGTCTTAAAGCCTTTCTTTGTAATTGTATCAAAGAGAAGCTCAAGGTAATCATCCTCAAATTTCTGTGCTTTTTTATCACCTGTAACACTGTTGCCCACATCACCCAAATAAGCATATGCCATAATTGCGCCTGTTTTTTCGGCAAGGAGTGCAAGCTCATTAGCAGTAGGACACTCTTCTTTGGCTTGAACATAAAAAAGCTCAACCATATCACTTTTTAATGCACCAAGAAGGTC
This sequence comes from uncultured Oscillospiraceae bacterium, assembly GCA_964623915.1. Lineage (GTDB taxonomy): Bacteria > Bacillota > Clostridia > UMGS1883 > UMGS1540 > CAZUVQ01. The sequence continues at coordinate 6,855 of CAZUVQ010000030.1, read as the reverse complement.
ATATTCATAAACTTTATTGCCCTCATCCTTTAAAAAGCCCCTTGCTTTATCAGATAATTTGATTTTTAGGCTGTTTTCAAGAAAATCCACCACTGCCTGCCCTTTCCCAAACCGCTTGATTATTTTTTGTGCAAGGGCAAATAAAATATGGCGTTCTGTTACTGTGCCACCAAATTTATAATAAGAAACAGGTATAATGTCTTTTTCAAAATCAAGCTCTATATCATACCTTTTTAACAGCGTGTTTATCCTGTTCACCATTTTCTTGTTTCTTTCAAGGCGTGCTTCTATTTTGGGACGCATAAAAGAGTCAACAACATCAATCTGTGTGTGGGGAATACCGTGAAGCGTTACATATGCAATTGTGTTCTGGTCAGGGTTATTTATTCTGCGGTTTTCGATGGGCGTGCCTTTAAATGAAACACGGCACTCAACACCTATAGTTGTTGCCATTTCCATTATTTTTCCCGCTTCAACAAATTCTCTTGCGCCTGCTAAGGAGTCGTGATCCATAATACCGGCTGTTTTAAGGCCTGCCATATATCCATAATACACCGCCGCTGTCGGTGTGTACGGCGAAAAGGAATATGTTGTGTGTATGTGGTTATTCACGTCATTTCCAAAACAAGGCTTTTGTATTTCCCCATTGTCTATCATTTTCTTTAGCTCACGCAAGGCAGCAAGCCTGACATTTACATCCATATCATTTAATTTTGCCTCAATTACTAATCTCATAAGCCCTCCTAAATCAGCACACGCATTATTTCGTCTTTTGAAATATTACCAAAATATTTTTTTATATCAATTTTATCAAATTTCCGCAAAATCTCTGAACATTCATGCTTTGTGCCAAGCAGAAGCATTTCAAATTCAGATATATCATTTTTTGCAAAAAAGTCACCCCGGATTTTTGCAGATTCAATAACACCATTTTTTATATAGAGATACGCTTCTACACTACCCCCTGTAAAACGCATGTTTTTGTTGAAGGTGTACCTTGGCGAAAAACCGAAATTCCACTCCCAAGTATCGTACTTTTCATTTTTTAATTTATTGATAGCTGAAACATCCTCGTCAGTCAGAGAATACATCACTGCACCTGATAAATCAGCCCCGACAGATTGAAGCAGCTTATCACGAAAATCTGTCACAGTAATGCTTTTGTCCGGCAGATGTTCCGAAATATTTGTAACACGGCTTTTTACAGAGACAATTCCCTTTGACTCAATTTTAGAGCGGTCAACATTTAATACCTCTGATAAAAGATTTATATTCGTTTTGAACATAAGTGTTCCGTGGTGCAACATCCTGTTTTTATGAACACACTGTGCATTACCCGAAAACTTTTTGTCCTCTATTAAAAGGTCATTTCTGCCCGACAGGGACGCCTTTACGCCCATTTCATTCAATGCTTTGATTACAGGCTCTGAAAACTTGCGGAAGTTTAAAAAATCACTTCCGTCATTTTTCATAATAAAAGTATAATTTAAATTTCCAAGGTCATGATAAACTGCTCCGCCCCCTGTAAGCCTGCGTACAACAGCTACATTTTTTTCTTCTGCCTTCTCACGGTTTATCTCACCTAATGAGTTTTGATTTTTGCCAACTATAATTGCGTTATCGTTACGCCACAGCATGAAGATATCCTCTTCCTTTTCCTTTAAAAGATATTCCTCTGCCGCTAAATTAAAGTGAGCATTAGTAGAATCAAGAGAAATTAATAACATAACATCACCTTTAAATTAGGGGCTGTGATAAAATGCACCGACCGCGCAAAGAAACAAAAAGCTTGAAAATTAGGTATTATTAGACGTTTTCAAGTTCAAAACTTAATTTAAGTTTTGTAGAAAATCTGCAAAATGCAGATTTTCTATTTAGCTTCTCTTTGCGCTATGAAAAAACTTCACCTCTCGACGTACCAATGTACGCCTTCGGGCAAGGGCTTACAGGGCGCACGCCCTGCAAGCCTTCAGTTTGTCCATTCTGTACTATTTTGTCACAGCCCAATAGTAATATATATTAAACCCCAAGTCTTGTACGTCTTAATTTTTCACCGTCAGTAAAATTATGTGTTGCTGTGTAACCCGGGAGAGGAAGAATTCTCTCATGAATTGCATCAAGCAACCAATCTGCCTGCGGGAAGAAGTGCTCTTCAAGCTCAAATGCCGGTGTTATCCAGTTTCTTGAACCCACAACAACAGGAGGTGCATCAAGATAATCAAACGCCAAATCGGTAATATTTGCCGCCATTTCTTTAAGGATTGAACCACGTTCACAGGCATCACTTGCTAATATAATTCTGCCTGTTTTCTTTACTGATTCAATAACCTTTTCATAGTTGAAGGGAACAAGGCTTCTCGCATCAATAACCTCTGCGGACATACCGAATTTTTCTTCAAGCACATCAACTGTTTCAAGTGCATGGTACAAGGTTGTTCCGACTGTTAAAATTGTAATATCCTTGCCCTCACGCTTAATGTCAGGTTCACCTATTTCAATTTCATAATGACCCTCGGGAACACCGCCCTTATGGAATTGTTCGCCGATATCATAGATTCTCTGGCTTTCAAAGAATACAACGGGGTCTGTGCCGTTTAACGCGCTTGCCATAAGACCCTTGGCATCATAAGGTGTTACAGGGAACACAACCTTCAGGCCGGGAATATGAGCGGGAAGTGCCGTCCAGTCCTGTGAATGCTGTGCGCCGTATTTAGAACCAACAGACACCCTCAGCACAACGGGCATTTTCAGAAGACCTGCACTCATTGACTGCCATTTAGCCAGCTGATTGAATACCTCATCTCCAGCTCTTCCCAAAAAGTCACAGTACATAAGCTCAGCTATTACACGACCGCCTACCATAGCATAACCAACTGCCGAGCCGACTATTGCAGCTTCTGATATAGGAGAATTGAAAAGCCTGTGATAGGGTATAGTTTCAGTAAGACCACGGTAAACCGCAAAGGCACCGCCCCAGTCACGAACATCCTCCCCATAGCTTATGAGTGTGGGGTCCTGATAATATTTTTCAATAATTGCCTCAAAAAGAGCATCACGCAGCTGGAATACCTTATTCTTTGAAACGGGCTTGCCATTTTCGTCAAAAGCAAATCTTGTCTTTTTAGCTATTTGTACAACTCTTGGACACTCCTCCATGGGCAAAAGAACATCTGGTTTTCTCTCTGTATCCATAGATTCAATCTTTTCATTTGAGAACATTATATCTTCAATCTGATTGGGAACAGCAAAAAGGTCCATTCTGGGGGAGATAGCATCGTCTGTTGCCATCTTGAATACCTTAAGCATTCTTTCTTCAACCTTTTCATCCATTTCGTCAAAATCAGCTTTTTTAAGAACCTTTGCACTGATAAGCTTTTCGCTGTAGCCTTTTAATACATCGTGTTCTTCCCAAGCCTCTATCTCTTCCTTTGTACGGTAAGAGGATGAGTCAGACGGGGAGTGACCCGAGTATCTGTATGTCAGCGTATCAAGGAGGACCGGACCTTTCTTTTCTTCGAGAATTGCCCTCTTTCGTTTGATTGCATCGATAACCGCAAGAGGATTATAACCGTCAACACGCTCTGTGTACATCTGTTCGGGATTAACACCGGCACCAACCCTTGCAAGCATACCGTAAGGCATTGTTTCGCCGTTTGTCTGTCCGCCCATACCATAGCAGTTATTAAAGAAATTAAAGATAATCGGAAGACCGCCCTTATGAGCTTCGTCCCATAAAAGCTTAAACTGATCCATAGCACCGAACATCATGGCTTCCCATACAGGGCCGCAGCCTAAAGAACCGTCGCCGACGTTCGAAATAACTATACCCTTCTTTTCGTTAGCCTTTTTATATAAAGCAGCACCCATGGCAATTGTTGCGCTTCCGCCTACGATAGCATTATTGGGGTATATGCCAAAGGGAAGGAAGAAAGCATGCATTGAACCGCCGAGGCCTTTATGAAAGCCTGTTTCACGCGCAAAAATTTCCGCAAGTGCACCGTAAAGCAAAAATTCTTTAGCAAGCTCTTTCACGTCCTTCTGATCTTTTTCTACAATCTTTAAAATACTGCCGTCCAAAAAGTTTTTCATTATATCGTAAAGCTCTTTTTCATCAAGCTTTTCAATAGCGGAAAGACCTTTTGAGAGAATTTCACCGTGGCTTCTGTGTGAGCCGAAAATATAATCATTTGTATCAAGCAGATACGCCTGACCTACAGAGGATGCCTCCTGCCCCATAGAGAGATGTGCCGGGCCGGGGTTATTGTAGGACAAACCCTTATATTCGCCCTGTGTTTTAACAACATAGAGCATATTTTCAAATTCTCTTATTACCCTCATATCATGATATATTCGGGCAAAATCTTTTTTCGAGAAATTTTTCTTCTCTTCTTCAATTGTTTTTGAATACTGATTTACCGGAATGTCTGTAAATTTAACAAAGCCGGGTTTTCTTAGTTCATTTGGGTCCATAAATTGACTTTTTGGCATTTTAGTGCTCCTCCTTTTTAATCTATCTGGAATATTGCTTCACGCAAGATTTCACAAACTGTCGGGTGCGGGAATACAATTTCACGTATGTCTTCAACACGCATCTGTGTTTCTATCATGATACCTGCACCAAAAATTACTTCAGATGCATATGAGCCTATCATGTGTGTACCTATTACGTTACGGTTTTTCTTATCTACCAAAACCTTGCAAATACCGTCCCTTGTTTCATTTTCGGCAACATACCTGCCGGAATATTTCATTGTTATGTTTGCGCATTCGTAATCAATTCCCTTTTCCTTTGCGCTTTCCTCAGTTTCTCCAACTGCACCAACCTCGGGATTTGTGTATATAACTGATGGGATTGCATTATATCTCATAATATCTCTCTTGCCAAGTATATTGTTTACTGCAACTTCTGCTTCTCTGTATGCAGTATGGGCAAGCATTGATTTGCCGTTTACATCACCTGCCGCATAAACGCCTGCTATATTTGTCTTGCAATAGCGGTCAGTCACTATCGCTCCACGGGATAGCTCAACCCCTAATGTTTCAAGGCCAATGCCTGATGTCTGTGCACGTCTCCCTATTGACATAAGCACCTTGTCAGCGGCAACCCTTTCAACTTTTCCGTCTTTTTCATATGCAACAAAATCATTGCCGATTTCATTAACACGACAGCCCAGAAGGAAATTAACACCCTTTTTAGTGTAATTTTTTAACAGAATTTTTGATATTTCTTTATCTGTGGGGACTGCTATATGGTCAAGCATTTCAATAACCGTTACATGACTGCCGACGGAATTATAATATGATGCCATTTCAAGGCCTATAACACCACCACCCACTATTACAAGCTCTGCCGGAACATGGTCAAGGCTTAAAACCTCACGATTTGTCATAACCACACCTGCATCCATAGCTTCCTTTGCACCCTTTATTGGCGGAATAATGGGAACTGAGCCGGTAGCAACAAGAAGGTTTTTACCTGTATATTCATTGCCTTCTGCCGTAAGTTTAAAGCCATCTGCACTTCTTCCTGATATTATACCCTCGCCTTCGATAACAGTTACTTTGTTTGCCTTCATTGCGGCTTTTACTCCTGCGACAAGCGCACTGACAACCTTTTCTTTTCTTGCCATTGCCTTGCCATGGTCAAACTTGACATCAGCACAACTCACCCCATAAGCTTCGCCGTGTTTTGCATAATCATATACCTTTGCACTATATAATAAAGCCTTTGAGGGTATGCAGCCCTCGTTTAGGCAAACGCCGCCTAAATATCTTTTTTCAACAAGCAAAGTGTTAAGACCTGCATGCCCCGCCCTTTCAGCCGCAAGATATCCTGCAGGGCCGCCACCTAATACAATTAAATCATATACCATTTTCTTCTTCCTTTACTATTTATTAACCCGTCTGCTACTTTGCAAGTAAAATGCTGAAGTTTTCAAGGCTTTCGCACAGCTCTTTCAAGAACCTTGCAGCCGGTGCGCCGTCAAGTGCCCTGTGGTCAAATGTGAGAGAAAGTCCCATAGCTGAATAATATTTATATTCGCCTGAAACCTTCTTTATCTTGGTTTCGATTGTATCAACACCTAAAATCGTTGTCTGTGGAGGATTGATTACCGGTGTAAAGCTTTCAACCCCAAGGCTTCCAAGGTTTGTAACTGTGAAGGTTCCGCCCCGTAGAGTGTCGGGATTTATTGTGCCGCTCTGAGCCATTACTGCAATTTCTTTGCTTTCTGTTGCAATTTCTGCCAAAGATTTTTTATTGGCATTTCTGATAGTTGGCACCATAAGACCTCTCGGTGTGTCAATAGCAACGCCAAGGTGTACGTTGTTCCAGAAAATCATTGTATCATCGAGGTAATGGGCATTACATTCCCTGTGGTTTAAGATTGTTCTTGAAGCTGCATAGAGAACTATATCATTTAACGTTATATTCGGCAGACCTAATTTTTCACGGTTTTCCTTGATAAGACTTCTGTAGGCCATTATATTAGTAGCATCAAATGAGGCATTGAGAGTAAGCTGTGCCATAGTTGATAATGAGTGGCACATTGACTTTGCTATAACCTTTCTGATGTTGGTAATTTTAATTTGTTCAAACTCAGCCGGGGCAGAAGTTTCAGCAGGTGTCACTGCCTGTTTTTGTTCCACAGCAGGAGCATTAAGGTCAGAAAGTGCAACCCTGCCGCCGATGCCTGTTCCCTCTATTGCTTTTTCCTGTGAGGTATACTTATCCTGAGCCGCCTTTGTAACCATTACCCCATTTTCAATAAGCGCGCGGATATCCCTTTCGATTACTCTGCCATTAGGACCTGAGCCTTCGGCAAACCTAAAGTCAACCCCCTGTTTTTCTGCAAG
>CAZUVQ010000029.1:2343-17259 GCA_964623915.1 uncultured Oscillospiraceae bacterium | reverse complement strand
CCGCCGGAGGCGAATAACGTGATTTTTCACGTTATTTCTCTCCTTTTTGTATACAAATCAACCTCTGTTTTGATGGGCTGTAACCAAGCCGCGCAGCTTCCTCATAGCTTTTTACAGCTTTTTCCCCTCTTCCGGTAACCTCATAAAATGCGCCAAGATTATGAAGGGGCAGAAAGCTTCCCATCCCAAGAATGCTTTTGTACTTTTCAGTTTCTCCTATTTCCAGACAAGTTCTGTAACATATTTCTATTTTATCGAAAAGCTTCAGATATTTTTGCGGATTACTAAGGATAAGGTCTGTGTAAAACAGGCCGGATTGAAAATGAAAATCAGGAAAATCCTTTAAATAATCTTCTTCATTTTTAATTATATTAAGTGCAACATCAAATTTTTTTAAATCTATGAGATTTTTTAAATATAAAATAAACATCCCCGAGAAGTAATATTGCTTTTTACTTGTGGTTTTATACGATTCCTCCAACAATTTATCTGCCGTAGCATAATCATTTTGCCCTCTGTATTCTTTTGCGAGTTGGTAAAGAAAGTATGGATTCTTTTGATTTTTCAGCTCAAGCTCTAAAATTTCTATATTTCTTTTTGCTTTGGCGGCATTTCTGTTTAAAAAACCGTCGTGCCTTACTGTTATGGGAACATTTATTCTATTAAGAGGGCTGTCCAACTGCTCATGAATCCTCCCCTTGTAACGTATTTTTTTTGGAAACAATCTTGATGTATGATCTTTTAAAATTGTTTTTTCATCGTTATCATAATACTCATGCATAATGCAGATGCGGCCTATTGCATTATTATTTTTTAAAAGAGAAAGTGCCTCATCCTTTTGAAAGCTTATTACTTCTTCGTCCGCATCAAGAACCAAAATAAAGTCCCCCGTGGCTTTTTCAATGCTGTAATTTCTTGCTTGTGCAAAGTCCTTCTGCCACGGAATCTCAAATATTTTGGCATTAAATAAGCCTGCAACTTCCTTTGTTTTATCCTCTGAACCAGTGTCAACAACTATAATTTCATCTACAAAATTTTGGGCACTTTTCAAACACCTTGCCAAATATTTTTCTTCGTTTTTAACAATCATTGCCAAGCTTATTTTAAACATAGTTACCTTCCTGACCATAAAAATAATCCAGAATTATCACTCAATTAGTTTATCGTTTAAAATGAGTAAATGTTTAATGTTAAAATAATTGTCCTTTATCCCCGAAAAGTTGATTGTAAATTCGTAATATGATATAATTTAAAATATTATAAAAACCCCTTGACTCTCCCGTTACGGGAGACAGTATAATGAATTTACAAGGAAGGAGTGCGGCAATGTTCAGAATAGGTGATTTTTCCAAGATGGCAAAGACAACAATAAAAACACTTAGGTATTATGATGAAATTGGCATACTAAAGCCTGAAAAGACCGACCAATTCACAGGTTATCGCTTTTATACCTCAAAACAGCTTTTACAGTTTCATAAAATTCTCTCATACCGTCAAGCTGGCTTGTCTGCCCAGGAAATAAAATTTATTTTGTCAGGACAAGATGAAAAAAAGGTTTTGGATAAAAGAAAAGAAGAATTATTATCACTGTTATCAGAAACATCATGCCAGATCTCCCGAATTGAATTTATTTTACAAGGAAAAGAGGATTTAAATTTTATGAATTATGTAGCAACGATTAAAGAACTGCCAGAATGTATTGTTTATTCAAAGCGAATGACTGTACCGAATTATGATGCATATTTTGAAGTCATTCCTAAACTGGGTGAAAAAGTTGAAAAAAAGTACCCTGACCTCAAGTGTACGAATCCCGCTTATTGCTTTATTGTTTATCTTGACGGCGAGTACAGAGAAAAGGACATTAATATTGAGTTTTGCGAAGCAATAGACCAAATTAAACCCGATTTTGATGGAGTTGTTTTTAAAAAAATTGAATCCACAACAGCAGTATCTGTTTTTCATAAGGGGCCGTACCAAGGATTTAGGCAGGCTTATGCATTTATATTCAAATGGATTGAAGAAAACGGTTATAAAATTAAAGAAGCACCAAGAGAGAGCTATATTGACGGGATATGGAACAAGGAAAGTGAGGAAGATTGGCTTACAGAACTTCAAATCCCTATTGTTAAAGAATAATTATAATTAAAAAACAGCTTGTTTTAAGCTGTTTTTTTCTTGCATATTTTATCTTGACGTGGTAAGATAAAACAAAAAGGGAGTTAAACATATGAAATTAAAGCAATTCATCGGTAACATGAGCGCAGGGCTCAGGCAGGGTGTTTCTCGTTTTGTTTATGCCTTTTTCTCAACTGTGGCATTGTGGGCAGTAATTTCCCACTCCATAATAACTGAAGACTTTTCAAAGCTTTCAACTGCACTTAGCTTTGGACTTGTCTTCGGGCTTTTGCTATCCGTTCTGATTGTTCTCACAACGGAAAAAACACGTTTTAATGAAAAGGGCCTTTTATTTTCATTGATAAGCATACTACCGGCCATATCTTGCGTTGTAGTCATATACATCATTGGTTTTGAAAACGAATATCTGCAGATGGGATATTTTGGAATCATAACAGCATTTATCTCACTTATTGTGTTTCTCTTATGCCGTGACAGCCAGAAAAATATTATAATTCCTCATCTTGTTAAGTCGCTTATCGTATCCTATGCAATATCAGGTGTTTTGTGTGCAGGTTTCGCCACTTGTATTGCGGCTGCTGATTATTTGATTTTTGGACTTAATGATATTTACAAGGTATATTCGACGGTATGCCTGTTTATTGCGATAGTTGTAGGAATAAACATGTTTTTATCTTATATTCCGAGGAAGGATGACGAAGTATCTCTTCCGAAAATATTTAAGGTTATTGTACTTTATGCAGCACTTCCCGTATATCTTCTGCTGATTGTAATTTTGTACGTTTATTTTATAAAAATTCTTGTAACATGGAATCTGCCGTCAGGAGAAATCAACTGGTTTGCTTCATATGCATCGCTTTTTTATGTATTTTTCCTGTTCTCTATGCGTCCTTATGAAGAAAAACTTGCAGTGCTATTTAAAAAATACGCATCATATTTTCTTATACCCGTAATAGCAATACAGACATTGGCGATTTTTATCCGCATAAATGCATATGGATTTACAACACCGCGGTTTATTTCCATTGTTCTCGTATTTATTTCTCTTTTGTTTGCACTTTGTGACATAATAAAGAAAAAGCCAGAAAAGGTATTTTGGGTTTCAGCAATTATTGCGCTGATTGTTTGCCTTACACCATTTAACATTATTGACATACCAAAAAATGACCAGATAAACCGTCTTCATGCTGCCCTTGTCAGAAATAATATGTTAAATGATGAAGGAAGTAAAATTATTCCCAATCCTGATATATCGGAAAAGGATAAGGAAATTATTATTGGCTCATATTCATATGTTCAGCGTGCAGCCGGGAAATTACCGGATTATATAGAAAACATCGAAAAAAAATATGAACATAAAATTATTTTCGGATTTACGAAAAATACAGAAAGCCAGACGGAATATTGTTATTACTCAAGCAATGTTGACTTTGATATATCGGGCTACTCTTATATAGTAGATTATAACTCTTACAAAAAAGGCGATGAGAAAGTTATAGAATCAGAGTATCTTGACAGCACCTTTGAAATTGATTCAGAGGCTCTTATCAAAAAACTATACATTGAGTATGGAAATGAATACAGCAGCCTGCCGATAATTGAAATTGATGCAACGCATTCATTGATAATAAAACACTTAAATGCCAATATTACACCAGAACAAGAGATTGAGCATTATAGTTTGGAAGGCTTTATTCTTATTAAATAAAAGGAGAAAATTAAAATGCAACACGAAATAATAAAACTAAGAGAAAAAGAAACAAATGGTTTTATTCCTACATTAACAACTTACGTGCTTGATGATCCACTGGAGAATAACAGGAGGTTTCCCGCCGTTCTTATTTGCCCGGGAGGGGGTTACAGTTTTTGTTCTCCAAGGGAAACTGAGCCGATTGCTTTGCAGTTTTCCGCAAATGCCGTACACACCTTTGTGCTAAACTATTCTGTAGCGCCAATGAAATTTCCCACGGCTTTAGAGGATGTTTCAACTGCCATGTCCGTAATTCGTAAAAATGCAGACAGGTGGAATGTTGACCCTGACAAAATAGCCGTGTGCGGTTTTTCTGCAGGAGGTCATTTAGCTGCTTCACTGGGCGTTTTCTGGAACAGTGAGCCAATAAAAACTGCCGACGGCAGTAATAAGCCAAACGCTCTTATATTGGGTTATCCCGTAATTACCAGCGGAGAGCTTACCCACGGTGGTTCCTTTGACAATCTTTGCGGTGATGACGAGACTTTGCGTAAGCATATGAGCCTTGAATTTCAGGTTACAAAAGATACACCGCCCACATTTCTATGGCATACCTTTACTGACAGTTGCGTACCTTTGGAAAACAGCCTTTTATTCGCAGGTGCACTTCGCCGCAAGGGCATTCCTTTTGAGCTGCACGTTTATCCCAAAGGGCCACACGGGCTTGCTACTGCCAGTGATTATACGTGTACTGAAAATAATTACAGCAAAAAAGTTCCGGAATGGTTTGACCTCGCAAATGCATTTATAAAAGAAATTTTTGAGCAGTAAAATCAATCGGCTGTATCATCTTTTCCATACCAGATAAGATTTCCTACAGAACGGAAAACACCTGCTTGAGAAAGGCTTTTTATAATAAGCGCCAAAATAGGGCCTGCTATCATACCTAAAACACCTATTGCCTTTAGCCCTGCATACATTGTCATAAGCGTTATAAGTGGATGAAGGCCTATCTGCTTGCCCACAATCCTCGGTTCTAAAAGCTGACGTATAAAAATGCATACAAGATAAATAATAATAAGATATATAGCAAGCAGATAATTGCCGCTAATTAGTGTGTATAGCGCCCATGGAATCATAACCGTGCCTGTTCCGAGAATAGGAAAAGCATCAATAATACTAATGCAGAAGGCAAGAATAAGTGCATAGGACGCTATAGTGCCACCGATAAAAGCAAAGCCTATCAAAAGCTCTACAAAAGTAATACATATTAATATTCCCTGTGCACGCAAATATCCTATCAGCGCATGGGTCATATCATTTTTAAATTCAGGCATATACGCCGAAACTGCTTTGGGTACCATTTTCCCCAAGGCGGTTTTTATTTTGTCATTATCGCTGCTCATAAAGTATGTTCCGAGGATTAACACAACTGTAAAAACCAATATGTTCGGAAGGCTTTTTGCGGCATTATAAATATTTGTAATCAAAGGGCCTATTCTGCCTGTCAGATAGTCGCTTATTGTTTCTCCCACACCGCTTATATCAAGATTGTTATAGAAAAACGACATAGTACTGTCACCTAATCGGTCAGAGAGAAAGGTTTCAAATCTGTTTGCTATTGATGTAACCTTCCCGGCGATTGATTCCGCATTTGTAACAAGGGCTGAAACCTCTGTTGCAACCCTATAAACAATGGCTGAAATCAGCCATATTAAAAGGCCTACTACAACAATAACCATAACTGCACTTGACAATTTTTTATTAATATAAAGTCTTTTATGCAAAAAACTTACAATTGGCTCAATTGCCTTTGACAGGATAAACGCAAAAATAAATGGCAGAACAAGAACAAGCAATCGTGGAAAAACAAACCAAATAAATAAAATCCCAAGTAGAACAATTATTGATGCTGTTAATAACCTTACCATCCGTTTGCGTTCAGCCATAAATACCTCCATTCCGCTGGAGGCATAGCGTGCTTTTTCACGGTATGCCCCTTCTTTATTATATTTTTTTCATTTCCTTTTGAACAAGAAAGCGGACGGGGGTCCGCACCCATACCACGGTATTATTACTATCGATTAATAGTTGCGCCGCTATACGAAATTCACTAATGAACAAGAAAGTGTTCTATCAGTTTATGACCTATCGGTAAAATTTTTCCGCTGTCGGCAGCAGTTTTTTCCGTAAATCCCGGTGTGCCACTTGTTTTGTTTCTTGAATCATAAATAAGACAAGGTACTGGGTCGCTGGCATGTGTTCTTGTGGATACAGGTGTCGGATGGTCGGGAAGAATCATTAGCTTAAAATCTTCTCCTGCCTCCCTCAGTCCTTCTATTACTTTTTTTACAACCTTTTCATCTATCAGCTCTATTGAGCGTGCCTTTTCCTTTGCCTGTCCCTGATGACCGCATTCATCGGGTGCCTCAATATGAATATAACAAAAATCATTCCCTTTAAAAAGAGCGTCCAAAGCGGCTTGTGCCTTCCCGTCAAAATTTGTGTTTATATTTCCCGTAACTCCTTTTACTTCAACAACTTCCATTCCGGCGAGGCGCCCTATTCCACGCACCAAATCAACAGCTGAAACAACCGCTCCTCGCTTTCCTCTGATTTTTTCAAAAGAGGGAAGAGAACAGCTTTTTCCGCTGCCCCAAATCCATAATGAGTCAGCCGTGTTTTTTCCTCTTTTTCGTCTTTCAACATTTACAGGATGATTATATAATATATCGTAGCTTTTTTTCATTAAATTAAGTATATCACTGTTTTTTGGTAGATATTGTTTTATGGGACGACCGGTGATATCATGGGGAGGCGTAAGCTCACATATTTCCGTGTCCCCACTCTTTACCATAAGATGACGGTAACTTATACCATTGTAAAATTTAATTTTTTCTGAATTAAGCTCTTCCGCTAAAGTTTTTATAATTTCTGTTGATTCATCTGTAGATATTTCCCCCGCACTGTAATCCTTCATCGTTAAGACTTCAAATTCACCGTCTCCCGACAGGGAAACAAGGTTTGCACGAAAGGCAGTATCCTCTATACCCAAAGATATGCCCATGTTTGCGGCCTCCAGCGGAGAACGCCCCGTATAATAAATATGTGGGTCATACCCCAACACAGAAAGATTTGCAACATCACTGCCCGGTTTCATATCCTCCGGAACAGTTTTACAAAGAAACTGCTCGCCTTCTGCCGCCAGTGCATCCATTACCGGCTTGTCCGCATATTCCATAGGTGTTTTGAAGGAAAGCTCTTCACTGGTAGGGTAATCACTCATACCGTCTGCTAATATTATTACGTGTTTCATTAAAAAATAGACCTACCTTTTATAGTTGTAATCTTTTTCTTGCAACCTCGTACATCAAAAGTGCCGCCGCAACAGAGGCATTTAGGGATTCAATTTTTCCACTCATTGGTATGCTTACAAGAAAATCACACTTTTCCTTGGCAAGATGACTTATTCCGTACCCTTCGCTTCCAATGACAAGAGCTATCGCACCAGAAAAGTCAGCATCATACAAACTTTTATCCCCCGATGAGTCTGCCCCGGTCACCCATAGTCCTGCTTGCTTTAAATCATCAATGGTTTTTGCTATATTTGTTACCTTTGCAACAGGAGTAAACTCCACTGCCCCTGCAGAAACCTTTGCAACCGTAGCATTAAGACCAGCACTTTCATGCTTTGGAATAATAACCCCATGTGCGCCGGCTCCGCTTGCAGTTCTTATTATGGCACCAAGGTTATGGGGGTCAGAAATTCTGTCACATATAACAACAAAAGGAGCCTCCCCCCTGTCCTTTGCCAACTTTAAAATATCCGCAACCGTTGCATATTCATGGGCGGCCGCGACAGCAATAATACCCTGATGGTTGCCGCCTTCTGCCATCATATCAAGTTTTTTCCTGTCAACATAGCTGAGCGGAATTTTAGAGGCTATGGCAGCACCTAAAACCTTTTTTAGAGACCCCTCAGCCACGCCTTCCCTTATAAATATCTTATCTATGGGATGCCCCGCACGGATTGCTTCCAGTACGGGGTTCCTTCCTAAAATAACATTATTATCCATATAGTAACAGCCTTTCCTTCTCACAAAGAGCTTTTTAGCTTAAATATGAGACAAATCAAATTTCTCGTGTATGGCACGTACCGCTTTCTCTGCATCTTCTTCCGCCACAAGAATTGAAATTTTAATTTCACTGGTAGAAATCATAAGTATGTTGACATTTGAAGCATAAAGAGCTTCAAACATTGCGGCTGCTACGCCCGGATTACTTGCCATTCCCGCCCCTACGGCTGAAACCTTTGATACCTTTTTGTCAAATAAAACTGTATCCGCACCAAGTTCTGAAAGGTTTTTATTTAAACATTCAATAGTAACTTCCAGCATACTTTCCGGCACAGTAAAGCTGATGTCCTGTTTACCATCACGCCCAAGCGACTGTAAAATTATATCAACATTAATGCCATTCTTTGCCAAAAGTGAAAATACATAAAATGCCTTGCCGGGTGTATCTTCAATTCCTGTTAATGTTACCCTCGCTGTATCGTTATCTCTCGCGACACCTCTGACCAACATTTTTTCCACGTGTTTAACCCCCTTAACAATTGTTCCATCGGCCTTTTCAAGGCTTGACAGTACCTCTAGTTTGATGTTATATTTTTTAGCAAGCTCTACTGAGCGGTTATGCAATACATTTGCACCAAGGCTTGCAAGCTCTATCATTTCATCAAATGAAATATCAGAGAGCTTTGATGCATAAGGCACAATTCTTGGATCAGCAGTAAAAACACCGCGTACATCCGTATATATCTGACATAAATCTGCGCCAACCGCCGCCGCAAGTGCAACTGCCGTTGTATCGGAGCCTCCTCTTCCAAGGGTTGTAATGTCATCATATCTGTTAATGCCCTGGAATCCTGCAACTATTACAATTTTTTGTTGGTCAAGCTCTCTTAAAAGCCTTTCCGAATCTACTTTTTTTATTCTTGCGTTTCCATGCTGGCTGTTTGTTTTCATACCAACCTGCCATCCGGCAAGCGAAATCACAGGGCAACCAAGCTTTTCTAATGCCATAGCAAGCAGTGAAATTGAAATCTGTTCGCCTGTTGAAAGCAAAACATCCATTTCTCTCTTTGAGGGCTTTGGGTTAATTTCCATGGCCTTTTCTATTAAATCATCAGTTGTATCTCCCTGTGCGGAAACAACTACAACAAGTGAATTTCCATTGTCATAGTATTCTTTTATACGGCTGGCAACATTATATACCCTCTTTGCATTTGCAACTGATGAACCGCCATATTTTTGAACAATTAAGCTCATAAATTACTTCCTCCTCAATGTATATTATGCAACTAAAAATTAAATGACAAAACCCTTATCTGTCCTGATAAATTTTATTGCTTTGATTTGTGACAGCTTTTCCTCTGTAATGCATGGAATATGGTAACCGGTTTCACCTTCAATACCTATATCAATTTCTTTGGCATTGGGATATTCTTTTAACAACGAATTACAATTGTTTTTCTCAATTCGGACGAATACTCCCGTTGTAATATCAGCCGGATTCTTTATATCACACGCATCTCCGTCACACCAAGGCGACAAACGCACAAATCCTGAAGCAATTTCGCATACATCTCCCATAACCGCACTTGCTGTGGGAACCTTCCCGGCTCCTCTGCCGAAAAACATTATCTCCCCTGCAGCATCACACCAAAGCTCAACCGCATTGAAAACGCCGTTAGCAGAGGACAGAGGCAATGACTTTTTAATTATCATCGGACTTACCCTTGCATAAACACCATCACCATATATTTCACTGTAACCTATAAGTTTAATGACAGAATCCATTTTTTCCGCATATTTTATGTCTTTCAAATCAATATTGGTGATTCCCTCCGTAGGAATATAGTCACATTTAATTGCCTTTTTATAAGCAATTGATGAAAGAATTGATATTTTTCTGCATGTATCGACCCCTTCTATATCAGCGGCCGGATTGCGTTCTGCATACCCTAAAAGTTGAGCTTCATTTAAAGCATTTTCAAAACTTTGACCCTCATCAAACATTCTGGATAAAATATAATTTGTAGTTCCGTTGAGAATTCCCATAATTTTTGTTATTTTGTTTGCGGCAAGATCCTTCTGCATGGGACCAAGCACAGGTATAGCACCTCCGACTGATGCCTCAAACAAATATGATACACCGTTTTCCTTAGCAATTCGCAAAAGCTCTACACCGCGTGTAGCTACAAGCTCCTTGTTTGAGGTTACAACGTTTTTACGGGCTTGCAGTGCTTTTTTGGAAAATGTAAAAGCAGGTTCAACTCCGCCAATAACCTCACAGACAACAGAAATACTGTTATCATTTATTATGTCCTCAAAACTCTTTGTAAAAAGATGTGATGCCTCATGAGCGCCAAAGTCCCTTATATCAAGAATTCTGCTGATTTCAATGCCACTGCCGTTATTAAGATTTTTACCTCTGTTTTTAATTATTTCATAAATGCCTGAACCAACTGTTCCAAATCCCAGTATTGCAATTTTCAATTATATCACCCTTTCTGTCACAATCACTCTTTTGCAAGAACATTTATACTTTTAATGCCTTCTATTTTTTCAAATCTTTTCACAAACCGTTCAACCTCAAAACCATCTGTATCATTTCGGAATGTTATAGTAATATTGGCTATGTCGTTTACCGGTATGTTTTGATTAATAGTCAGAATATTACATTTGTTTTTTGCAAAAATATTTAATATCTCGGATAGTATACCGCCAATATCCAAAAGCTCAAAGCAAAGAGTAATAATCCCCTTCATTTCTTTAAAGGGAAAAACACAGTCTTTATACTTATAATATGCACTTCTGCTAATTCCAACTGTTTCACAAGCTTCTATAATGGTTTTTGATTTACCAATTTTCAAAAGCTTTTTGGCCTTTAATACCCTGGGAAAAACATTCGGCAAAACTTCTGCATCCACTATAATAAGGCTTTTATTGTTTTTCACCAATGTACACCCCCCGCAAACAAATGTGTCCTTGGCAAAAACTATACCATATATTTCGCCTTATGTCAATAGATTTTTTTCTATTAGAAACAATTATTCATTAACAAGGTCATTGAGCCATTTTCTTCCTTTCAAGCGTCTGAAAACAAGTATGGATTTAATAAGCTCTTCAAGTAAAGAAACCGCATAAACAACCTCAATGGGAAGTTTTAAAACAAAGGTACAGAGTGCAATTAGCGGTATAGAAAGAAACCAGACGCCTCCGATATCAAGCGCACAGGCATAGCGTGTATCACCACCGCCGCGCAGTGTACCTACAATATTTACAAGGTTAAAACTTTTTATGGGCAATGCAACAACAAGAATTTTTATCATAGTCCCGGCTTTGAGTGACACTTCTTCAGAGACGTTAAACAATTTGAGGAATAACGGGGAAACAGCAACTAAAACTGCCGCAAAAAACGCGCCGAGTATCGGGGCAAGATAGGAAGACTGATAAGCGGAAAACTCAGCCCTTCGTCTTCTTTTTGAGCCGATTTCCTTTCCTACAATGATGCTGACAGCGTACCCCATCCCTAAAACGAAAACACTTGCAAGCTTATCGGCAAGCAAAGTAATGTGCATTGCAGCAAGTGCTGCTGTTCCCTCCCCAGGGCTGTTACCTGTTCGGGCGTATATTACGGTATAAAGAGATGTTCCAAGCCCCCATATGGATTCGTTTATGATAACAGGAGATGAAACAGAAATAAAGCTGCTTACTATTTCCTTTGGTATCCTTATATAATCCCAAAGACTACGGCGAAGAAAATCAGCAGATGTAAATACGCCGTAAATAATAATTAAAAATTCGACAATCCTTGCGATAAGCGTGGCATAAGCCGCACCCCCGACACCAAGTGAGGGGGCTCCGAGATTTCCGTATATTAAAACCCAATTGAAAAATATGTTTACAAAAATTGCCACAACAGAAGCGAAGAGCGGTAGCTTTACATTTTCTACACTTTTTAATAGGAAAGACGCAGAAAGCGCAACAGCTGTCAATGGGAAGGATGGCGCAAGTATTCTGAGGTATAATGAACCTGCCTCTATTACACTACTATCTGTCGAAAGGATTTTCATTATACTGCTCGGCACAAAAGTGCCGACAGCGGCAAACAACAATCCCACAACAAAACCTATTATCGCTCCTAATCCAGCAATATGCCGGATGTTTTTGTAGTCCCGCTTACCCCAGTACTGTGCAATAAAAACTGATGACCCGCTACATATTCCAAAAAGAATCAGACTGAAAACAAAAAAATACTGATTTGCCTGATTTACCGCTGCAATTGCCCTGTCACCAAGACTGCCTACCATTACATTATCAGCAAGGCTTACTGCAGTTGTAACAAGGTTTTGAAGTGCAAGCGGAATGGCAATAGTAAGAAAATTTTTAATTGTAATTCTATTAAATCTAATTTTAGCCATAATATACCTCAAAATTCATATTAACTTTACATATTTTATCATAAATTCAGAGATTTGGAAAGATTAATTGCTAAAAATACTTGACATATTTTATAATGTTATTTTTGCTTATTACGGTAAATATTAACCGAAAAATAAAAAATAGTAATTGTAATATGAAGAAGGAGCATATTAATGCTCCCCAAATTTATATTTTTTCAAAAACAATACGATTATTAATAATAACGGAACTCTTTCAATGTTTGTAACATAACACTTATCTACCGTTTTAGATTTGCATTCGCCTATGTGTAAATTTCTGTAATCATGACAAGATATTGCCGTTATTTTATTTATTGGTATAGCTGTTATGGTTCTTGGCATATACTGATATTTTTTTTTGCTGCAAAGCGACATGATTTCTATATAGTCATCACTAATTCTGAGCAAAAATCCTGCCATTCCGGTTATGTCACCGCTATCTATGTAAATTCTGACGGGTTTATGCAAAAAATCATAGAGCTTATCAAAAAAATAATTACTCATAGTACACTCCTCTACTAAATATGTTAATCCCATACCCGGCAAGAAAACCGGGCATGAGATATTCTTGAGGGAAATTCGTAATGTGTTAAAATAGTATATTATAAAGCGTTATGGGCAAATGCTACTATTTTTTCAACAGGTATATCTATTACAGAACCTACTTTGAAGTGTTTGTCGTCCCCGTCACAGAAGCCAGAATTACGACAGGATTTACAGTTACAATCACATATGCTACGAGTTGTTCCAAACACGTTATCCGGCGCAGAGCCGAAGCTTGTTATCAATCTTACAAAGCATTCATTGCATGATATTACTACTCCTGTGAACCCCTGCCCTGAGCAACCACCACTTTGAGTAAATATTGTAACAGTTTCACCTAACATGCTAGATAGGTTATGGGAAGAACTTTCAAGTAAACCTTTCATCGTTTCACCTCCCTTCTGTAACATAATATGATATGTTTTTTTATATGTTACCCCAATAAGAGACAATATTCGACAATATTTGTTCGAGTTTTAAAGCTTTGGCAAAGACCACATCCTTGCTGTAAGCCTCGATGAAATATTGAATAAAGAGAAATTTACTTATTTCATAATGAAAAAAATGTCATTAAAGTGTTACAAAATAACATAAGTATTTACTTTTTATGTAGAATATTGTATAATAATGTGAAAAAGAGGTGATTATATGAACATTGTAATTTGTGAAGATAACATTAATCATTTAAATTATATTAAAAGCTGCGTTGAAGATACTATACTTTCAAGCTTATTAAAATGTGAAATATCATTATGCACAACTTCTGCTGACAGGGTTTTAAGGTATGTGGAAAACAATAGTATAGTAACATTATATTTTCTTGATGTTGATTTAAAATCTTCCATAGACGGATTTGCGCTTGCATCAAAAATCAGGGAAAAGGATTGGCATAGTTTTATTGTCTTTATAACCGGATTTCAAGATAAGGCTAACATGACATTTGAGTATAAGCTTGAAGTAATGGATTATATAGTTAAAGGTCAGCCAAATGTTTCAAATAAAATTAAGGATTGTTTGTTGCTTGCATATAACCGCCAAGATACAAAAAGTGACAATCTTATAACGCTTTCCAATAAAAACTCAAAGGCTTGCATTAAAAAAAGCGATATATATTATATTGAAAGCATCAAACAATCGCACAAAATAGTTTTTTATTACAAAAATGGCAAATTTGAAATTAGGGCTAATTTAAAAGATATTATGAAAAATCTAGGAACTAGATTTATAAGATGTAATAAATCACTAATAGTAAATAAGGCTAAGGTCAGAGAAGTAAACAGTTCTGATAAAACATTGATACTTGATAATAATTATATATGTTATTATTCAAACGATATGAGAATGGATGAAATAATATGATGATATTAATTAATGTTTTTAATTGTATTGCACAATCATTGGGATTTTCACTGACAATATTATTTTTAGGAACAACGATAAATAAAAGCTTATCTGAATTTTTAAAGGTATTTTTAATTGTTTTTGCATGTGATATTATAACATTCGGGGCATTCGAATACCTATCTTTACCTTTAATAGTATTTGCATTATTGGTGTATTTTTACATATTAAACGGAAGTCTTATACAAAGCTTAATTAATATATTAATCTGTTTTATAACTGAGTTTTTATTGTTTCTAACAATATCGATAATATTATTATCAGTTTTTAAAAATTTAGAATATTTCAAAGAATCCTTCTTTTACAATTTGTTTTGTGGGTTATTATATGTTGGCTTTATTTTTTCAATAAGAAAAGCCATGTATAAAATAATTTTATTTTTGAAAAAAAATAAAATATATCAGAATTTGAACGGTATGGTTCCAAATATATTAGCATTAAACTTGTTTTGCATTTTAGCCGGTATTTTTATTTTTTCGCTGTATTATAAAAGTGTATTAATCAATCAATTTATTTATATTATATTGTTATGTATTTTTTTAATTTTTTCTTGTACTTCTTTCTTGATCTTTAATAATTTTGTTAAGATAGAAACGGAAAAGGCTGAAACAAATAAAGAATTAGAGGTTACAATTAA
>CAZUVQ010000029.1:0-2243 GCA_964623915.1 uncultured Oscillospiraceae bacterium | reverse complement strand
TTAAGATAGAAACGGAAAAGGCTGAAACAAATAAAGAATTAGAGGTTACAATTAAATTTCAGGATTCTATAAAAAAAATGTATAATGATGTTATGAATTTTAAGCACGACTATATCAAAATATATTCAACATTCCAAATTTTTATTATCAATAATGATATTGAAGCTCTAAAAAAGTATTTTTATGAAAATATTGCTCCGCTTCAAGAACACTTACATCTACAAAAGTTTAATATAGAGTCCCTGGATAATGTCAAAGATATTGCACTCCAAGGAATTATTTATACCGCTGTATTAAATGCAGAAAGCCGCGGTATTTCAGTATCCATAGAGGTGGATGAACCGATATACATAAAAATGCAAGTGATAGATATATGCCGGATAATCGGCATATTTTTAGATAATGCTATACAAGAAAACGAAAATATCAAGAGCTCATATATTAATATTTCTCTGTTCAAAAAACAAAATAACACCGCTATAATAATTGAAAACTCCTGTTCCAAAGAAGTGAATATTTCTGATATTATGAATACTTCAATCAAAAGCGATAACAGGGGTCGGGGCTTAAATATAGTAAAATCTATTATTAATAAATATAGTAATGCAGTTAATAATACATATATTAAAGAAAATAAGTTTATTCAGGAGATATGGATAGAAGAAGAGGATAGTGAGTAATAATCACTATCCTCTAAAGGATGTGTAAAGATGGGATATTACTCCTCATCAGTTAAGCATTTGGGCATGGCAGGTTCATAATGCCAAGGTATCAAGCAAGCCGATACAGAGGTTTCTGCTAATGTAACAATAAAGGTGCAGAGCGAAACGAAAAATAAAGCCTTGTGTTTACGTATGTAATTTTTCAAGCAATTACCCCCTTTCTGTTAATTTATATGTAAGGGGCAATATGTTTATTGCCTCCAATACAACGGAATACGTAATTAAACTACGCCAAACTCCATTGCCAACTATAAATGAAATTAAGAAAAAGAGAAGAACTGTAATTAATGATTTTATTTTAAGTGGTTTTATTCTTTTTTTTGCAATAGGCCTTTTCTTTGTCGCTGCCGGTGCATATAAGTAATATGCGATAAAACTTAATATATATAGTGCAAAGTAAATATAAATATTTAAATCAATATATATCGATAGATAAACAAGCCAAATCATAGATAACAGCCCAATAGCAGTACATAAGTAATCATTTTTCAGATGTATTCCGGCTGCAAAGGCTCTGAGCAGTGTATATGCTATTAAAAATACCAAAGAAAATTTGAATATACCTAATAATAAAGATATAATTATCAAAAGTATAGTCTTATAAAGGTTTAATACCACGATACTGACACCGTACTTAATTTTTTCATATGTATCACTATCACAGTTTATTTTTTTTGATAAAAAATCTGAGCTTTTCTCAATTATACCTTGCATCAAAATTTATCACACCTGTCAAAGTACTTTAATTAGATGATACATCAAAAATTGCAAATGTAAATACTATTGTCATTAAACACCTTTATTTGGATTTATGTGCCTTAAATTGAATGATTTTCTAAAGCTAAATTTCATCATAATATAATAAAAACCATTCACTTATCGGTAAAAGCTGACAAATCAATGGTTTTCTGCATAGAAAAACGGGGCAAAGCGAGCTTTGCCCCGTCGTAGCTCTCGGCTTCAAAATATATCCCAGAACCTCCTCCCGGTTCTCTCGGGCAAATGGTTATCTTTAATAAGTCATCTAACGTATGTACGGCCACATAAACCCTTCTGCACTTCCGGTTCTCGACCAGATTATTTGCCATTTATATAACACCCATTCATTGTTTTCTTTGATAAATTCAATGATGTCTCCGCCTTCGCGGTCTCGATAATATACCACCGCGTATGTCATTGAGCATGTCGAAGCCTTGTGATACTGTTAATGTGAATTCTTCATTCAGTTGAATATTACCGCTTTTTGACCATGTTACAGTAGGATTTATACCAAGCCTTTCTGATAATACAGTCTGTCTGATTGTGGTTTGAGTACCGATATTTCCGCAAATTTCAGCTTCACGGCACAACTCTTGTGCGAAGTTATCAAGCTATAGCGAATATTGTTATTATCCATTTCATTTTTACCTCCGTTTTTAATTTAATGAAAAATATAAGCCCTATGACTTCTTACATCTGATATTATAATATTCTATTTGGTTTGTATCCTAAGTTCAAATCCTGTAAGATGCCTTTATTATC
>CAZUVQ010000028.1:0-18304 GCA_964623915.1 uncultured Oscillospiraceae bacterium | reverse complement strand
TATTTACGGCTTGCGCTAAAGTGAGTGTATATGAAAAAAAATCCGCTTTAGAAAGCGAAGTGTCAGAAAAAGTAGCACAAATTGAGCAGCAAAGCTCAGAAATAGAAGAAAAACCCGTAGCTTCTGCCTCGGTGGACAGCACTTCTGACAGTGTTGAAGCAAAAGTCGAAGAAACAAAATCACAAACCGAAAAAAGTACTGTTGTGAATACCCCTGACACAGTAGCGGCTTCAGATGAACAAGTGACTGCCGCATCGGCGGCTCAAAATCCCGTAACAAAAACGGTAAGCGTTAAAATTATCGGGCTTGATGAGTTTATCTTTGAAAAAAGCATTGAGTATAAAGAAGATATGACAGCGCTTGATGCCACGTTAATTGCAACAGAAGGCACAGAATACACCGTTGAATACAGCGGGGGCAAATCAACCGCTTACATTAAAGGAATCGGAGGCCTTTATGAAAAGGAACATGGTGCCATGAGCGGATGGTGCT
Organism: uncultured Oscillospiraceae bacterium; assembly: GCA_964623915.1. Taxonomy (GTDB): domain Bacteria; phylum Bacillota; class Clostridia; order UMGS1883; family UMGS1540; genus CAZUVQ01. The sequence goes on along the minus strand of CAZUVQ010000028.1, from coordinate 17,812 downwards.
ACATGGTAAACGGTGAGAAGATAAACAAAGGCTGCGGAAGGTATAAGCTTAGTGCCGGTGATGAATTAAGGTGGGAGTATTGTACTGATTTTCAGGAACAAAAATCTACTTAATGTACTTGGTTTCATTTATGCCGTGCATAAAGCCATCTATGGCCGTTGTCATTATGTCAGCGGCTATCATTTTGTCATTATAAACCAAGATATTGCACAAAACCTCCCCTTTGCATGAATTTATATGATTTAATATTTTATATGTGTACCGTTTTACTGTTTTGCCCCTAAATCTCGAAAGGTCAAAACCTTGCTTAATCTGGATTTCATTATATTTTTCATAAACATCACTCAAGGGGTTGGGTATTTTAAATACGGCGCTGTCAATTAAAACACCGTCAGTTTCCCAGCCATACTGTGTAATGCATTTTACAATTTCCGATTCATTCCCTGCAGATACTGTTTTTATTTGCTGAATTAACGGCGTAATAGCTATTAAAATAGCGGCAATGCCCAAAATTATTACATATCGTTTCATACTTACCACCTCATTACAATATATTTAATAGTGATGTGATATATACTGGATAATGAAAATATTTGTAATATCATATGGGGGCTTGTCATATATATTTTATAGAAATCTGTTTGGAGGAGTGTTTATGAATATAGAAACAAAAAAGACGGAAATTACCGTCAACGAGACTGTCGGAACCTGTAATTCAGAAGTTATGGCGGAAACAGATATTATATTACCCGAAAGCTGTCCCGACATATTAAAAGTACTTCAGATTGACGGCAGAGCAAGAATAACGGAGAAAGAAAAGGGAGCCGATAAGGTCTTACTAAAGGGTGAGGCGGAAATCACTCTTTTGTATGTTCCGGATTCTACCATGAGTGATTTGCCCGTAAAAAGCATCACTGTCAAAACTCCCTTTTCAGATGTATGCGAAGTGAAGGGAATTGCTGAGGACAGCTCAGTTAGGGCATCGTCAGATGTAATTAACCTTGATTTTTCTTTGCTAAACAGCAGAAAACTTACTGTGCGGGCAACAATTTCCACTGAGGTCACCGTCACAAGAAGAAATAACATGGAGTTTATTTCAGAGGTCGAAGGCGCCCAAATGCAGGAAAGTGAAAGGGAAATATACAGAGAAATTGCAGACGGTAGTTATGTTATAACCATTTCCGACAAGCTGCAGCTGCCTGTGGGCAAGCCGCCTATTCTTGAAGTGGTGAAGCTTGATGCGGAGGTTGGCGAAAATACAGTCAAGCTTATTTCCGGCAAAGCCGTTATCAAGGGCACAGCATTGATTTCGTGTTTATACATAAGCAGGCGAGATGCAAGCCTTGAGCACACAGAGCATGAAATTCCTTTTACGGAGATACTTGACATGCCTTCTGTTTCAGAGGACATGGACCCGACGATTGATTTTAAAGTGACATCGGTTTACTATGAAGCGGACAACGACGAAAACGGAGCGGGTATATTGGGTATTGAGCTTTCGGTTGAAACGGATTTATCGGTTGCCGGAACTGAAATCATACCTGTTTTATCCGACTGCTACAGAACAGATTGTGAAACGCGCCTTAAAAAAAGCCCGTGCAAATTAGAGAAAATATCATCTGTTGCAAGGCCGCAGATTACTGTTCGTGGTAGCGTTGGTGTGCCTGAAACAAGCCCCGAAATTTCAGAGGTTTACCGTGTTTTCGGAAAACCATATATAGAAAACATCTCCTTTGAAAATGGTATGGCAAACCTTGAGGGGATTCTTGATGTCTATATCCTTTATATGACAGGGAATGAAGAATTACCGCTGTACAGTTTCAAGGGTGAAATCCCTTTTATGTATGCTGTTGATGCAGGCAATGATATAAATGCCGCAACAGATTACAGTATTCGCGTGGATTCGCTGAGCTTTACAATAACCTCCGAGTCAGAAATAGATATTCGTGCAAACCTTTCAGCAGTTATTAAATTTATAAGCACTGAGAATATTGATGTAATAGAATCAGTGGAGGCTGTTGATTCAGAGTTGCCCGAAAGAGCGCCTATCGTAATATATTTTGTATCGGAAGGGGATACTCTATATAATATTGCCAAGAGATATCGCACAACGACAGAAAAAATTTCAAATGTAAATAAAATAGATTCAAATACAGTAATAAGACCGGGAATGAAGCTATTGATACCTTGACATATATAAACTGAAGTGGTAATATTAAAAAAACACAATTGTTGAAGTTTTGACACTTTATATTTATAGAAATGAGGAAAAATAAGATGAAGGATATAAAAGATAAATCGTTTGACGCAATGAACGAGCTTTTGGATGTGTCAGGCACAATAAGCGGACAAATTGTTGTTCTCGGCTGCAGTACAAGCGAGATTTGCGGAGAAAAAATAGGTCGTGGGTCCGTATTTGAGGTAGGAGAAGAGGTTATAGCAGGGATTTTAGCCGCCACAAAGACCAGGGGCGTTTATCTTGCCGTTGGCTGTTGTGAGCATTTGAACCGAGCTGTCGTAATCGAACGTGAAGCAGCAGAGAAGTATAACCTTGAAATTGTTTCCGTTATTCCACAACCGAAGGCGGGTGGAAGTGCAGGTACCGCCGCATACCGTCTTTTTGATGACCCTTGTATGGTTGAGTTTGTGAAGGCACACGCAGGAATGGATATAGGAGATACATTGATAGGAATGCATCTGCGCCATGTTGCAGTTCCGCTTCGTTTGTCAATTGATAAAATAGGTGAAGCACATGTGACATATGCTAAAACACGCCCCAAATTTATTGGCGGTGCAAGAGCCTTTTATGAATTACCAAAAGAATGATAACCATCTAAGCTGTATTTTTTTTAAAACCTTCCTTACAATAAGGCATAACAGGGCACTCGCCGCATTTTGGTGAACGTGCTCTGCATATTGCCCTTCCGTGCCAGACAAGCTGGTGGCAAAATCTTGTCTGGTTTTCGGGAGGGATTATTTTTTTTAAGTCAAATTCCACCTTTTTAGGGTCAGTATTCTTTGTTAATCCAATTCTTCTTGAAATTCTACCGGCGTGTGTATCGACAACCACACCGGGTTTTCCATAAAAATCACCCAATATAAGATTAGCGGTTTTCCTTCCTACACCCGGTAGGCGCAAAAGCTCCCCCATGGTATCCGGAACCTCGCCGCCGTATTCAGTAATCAGCATATTAGCACAGGCTATCAAATTTTTCGCTTTGTTACGGAAAAAACCCGTTGAACGGATAGCTTCCTCCATATCCTCTTGTTTTGCTTTGGCAAATGCATAAACATCAGGAAATTTTGCAAACAGGGGTGGTGTTACAAGATTTACCCTTGCATCGGTGCATTGCGCCGCAAGCTGTGTTGAAACAAGAAGTTCAAAAGCAGAACGGTAATCAAGAGAACAAACCGCATCATTGTATAAATCATCAAAAATCACTTGTATTTTTGCATATCTTTCCTTCAAAGTCAACAAAAACACCTCACTTGTCAACATTTTAACATAAAGCTCTTGAAAATGCAATTATGTAATGATATAATTATTTATTATGCAATGATGGAGGAGTGAACTAATGTACAATATAGATGTAATAAAAAAACATGACATGGAAGTAGCAGAGGCGATGAGCAAGGAGCTTGGTCGCCAGAGGTCAAAAATCGAACTCATAGCTTCAGAAAATTTTGTAAGCCCTGCCGTTATGGCGGCTATGGGTACTCCGCTCACAAACAAATACGCCGAAGGTTATCCCGGCAAACGCTATTATGGCGGATGTGAATTTGTTGACGTGGTGGAAAACATAGCAAGAGAGCGTGCCTGCAAAATTTTCGGTGCAGAGCATGCAAATGTACAACCTCATTCAGGTGCCCAAGCTAATATGACAGTTTTTTTTGCAACATTAAGACCCGGTGATACGGTTTTAAGCATGAATCTTGCTCATGGTGGTCACTTAAGCCATGGCAGCCCCGTTAATATTTCAGGTAGTTACTATAACATTGTTCCTTACGGAGTTACAGAAGCAGACGCAAGAATTGATTATGACGAGGTACGCCGCCTTGCTTTAGAGTGTAAACCGAAGCTTATTCTTGCAGGTGCAAGTGCATATGCAAGGCAAATTGATTTTGAGCGTTTCAGTGAAATTGCTAAAGAGGTCGGAGCATATTTAATGGTTGATATGGCACATATAGCAGGGCTTGTTGCCGCTGGGCTTCATCAGAATCCCGTGCCATGTGCTGATTTTGTCACAACAACAACGCACAAAACATTAAGGGGACCGAGAGGCGGACTAATTCTTTGCCGTCAGGAACACGCAAAAATGATTGATAAGGCTTTGTTCCCGGGGATACAGGGCGGTCCATTAATGCATGTAATTGCCGCAAAGGCAGTTTGCTTTGGTGAAGCTTTAACTCCTGAATTTTGCGAATATCAAAAGCAGATTATTAAAAATGCTGCTGCGCTTGCCGATGGCTTAATTAAAAATGGTTTAAAGCTTGTTTCAGGCGGTACAGACAACCACTTAATTCTTCTTGACCTTACAGATACAGGCAGAACAGGTAAAGAGGTTGAGCATCTGCTTGATGAAGTTAACATAACAGTAAATAAAAATTCAATCCCCTTTGATAAACAAAGCCCGTTTATTACAAGCGGAATACGTATAGGCACTCCTGCCGTCACAACGCGTGGCATGAAAGAAGATGACATGGCTGAAATTGCCGAGCTTATAGCCATTGCAATTTCCGATTTTGAAAGCCGTGCTGATGAAATAATAGAAAGAGTCGCAGTTCTTACTAAAAAGCATCCCCTGTACGAAGAATAAAACGGGTGAAATAAATGATAAAACCTTTAGCTGACAAGATACGGCCGATAGAGCTTTCGGATGTGGTGGGGCAAAAGCATTTAATCGGAGAAAAAGGAATCCTTCGTGCTCTTATAGAAAGCGGTAATTTGCCTAATATGATTTTTTACGGACCCTCCGGTACCGGGAAAACAACTGTTGCGAATATCGCCGCTGCCGCATGCCATAAAAAGCTTTATAAGCTTAACGCTACTAATGCGTCAGTTTCTGACATTAAATCAATAATCAGTGATCTTGGCGGTTTTGAAGGCTTAAACGGTGTGCTTTTATACTTGGATGAAATACAAAACTTTAATAAAAAACAGCAGCAATCACTGCTTGAGTTTATTGAAAACGGAAAAATAACACTTATTGCCAGCACCACAGAAAATCCATATTTTTATGTTTATAACGCGATTTTGTCACGCTCCACGGTTTTTGAATTTAAACCGCTTGAGAAAGATGATATTGAGGAAACAATTACACGTGCAATAAAAATATACAGTGATGAGGGCATTAAAGTAACTTTGGGTGAGGGAGTAACCAGTCATATTGCAGAATGTTCTTCGGGGGATGTGCGCAAGGCACTTAATACACTTGAAGTTGCAGTTATGAGCACTCCTATTAATGGCGACAAAGAGATATCAATAAATATTGAAACGGTGGAAAGCTGTACCGCAAGGCGCGCAATGAGGTATGACCGTGACGGTGACAGCCATTATGATATTTTATCGGCTTTTCAAAAATCCGTGAGGGGGAGTGACCCTGATGCGGCCGTTCATTATATGGCAAGGCTCTTGGAGGCAGGGGATTTACAGTCCGTTTGCCGAAGGCTCTGTGTTATGGCAGCAGAGGACATAGGGCTTGCATACCCACAGGCAATTACAATTGTAAAAGCTTGTGTTGATTCGGCGTTTATGCTTGGTCTGCCGGAGGCGGCGTTGCCGCTTTCGGAAGCAGTTATTCTGCTTGCCACATCTCCGAAGTCAAATTCAGCATCCATGGCAATATGGGAGGCTATGGAGGATGTTAAAAGGGGCAACACCGGTGAGGTTCCCGAACATCTGAAGGATGCGCATTATAAGGGTGCCCAAGCTTTGGGGCATGGAACACAATACAAATACGCCCACAATTATGAAAACCACTACGTAAAGCAGCAATATTTACCTGATACCATAAAGGATAAGAAGTACTATGTGTACGGTAATAACAAGATAGAAAAAGCAAATGAAACATATTGGAAAGATATAAAAAAACAATAAGAGTTATTCAAATATAGGAGGTAAAAAGATGCAGCTTTCGGAAATAGCCAGAATAGTTGAAGCTGAATGTCATACAAATGAAATTAATATGGAAATGGATATACACTCGGCATGTGGTTCGGATTTAATGAGTGATGTCTTAGCTTTTGTAAAGGATCAAGCTCTCTTATTGACAGGGCTTACTAATCCTCAGGTTATAAGAACTGCGGAGATGATGGATATCAGAGCCATTGTATTCGTCCGCGGAAAAACGCCGGATTCTGCAACAAAGAGGCTTGCACTGGAAAGCGGTATAAATCTTTTTACAACAAAAATGCCTTTATATATTGCATGTGGCAAGCTTTATCACGCAGGCTTGCGCGGCAAGGAGGTATGCGTTGAATAGCGGTGAAAAGGTTTTGTTGCATTTTGATATTGATGCAACCGATTTTTCAGCTGCCGGCAATGCTTCAGCAAGCATAAAGAAAGCGTTAAGACAGCTTGGTTTACCCGTCGATATTATAAGGCAAGTGGCAATTGCAATGTATGAAGGTGAAATAAATATGGTTATTCATGCTGATGGCGGAACAGCAGATGTGGAAATTTCGCCTGAGCATATTAAAATAATACTGGCTGATCGTGGTAAAGGGATAGAAGATATTGAACTTGCCATGAAGGAAGGATATTCCACAGCAAGTGAAGATATCAGAAACTTAGGATTTGGGGCAGGTATGGGATTGCCCAATATGAAAAAGTATACCGATGAGTTTAAAATTGAATCAAGACTCGGTGTAGGAACCACTGTATATATGACAGTAAAGATAAGATAGCGGAATTCTGATTTCGCGGAAAGGAACGGATGTTTATATGAAACAGAAGGGTTATTTCCATTCCGTAAAACTTGATAAAGATAAATGCAGAGGTTGTATTAACTGCATAAAACACTGCCCTACAGAGGCTATACGAGTACGTGACGGAAGAGCACATATAATAAAGGAACGCTGTATAGATTGCGGGCACTGTATAAGAGTATGCCCTTATTCGGCAAAATCTGCGTCTACAGATAGTTTAAAGCGTCTTTCTGACTTTAAATATAATATAGCCCTTGTCCCTCCCTCCTTTTTCGGGCAGTTTACAAAAACCTATAGTTATGACCATATATTGGCTGCAATAAAAGCCATTGGATTTGATATGGCATTTGAGGTTTCCCGTGCCGCTGATATAGTAACTGATGCTACAAAGCAATATATAAAAGAAAATCCGAAAACCACCCCTTATATAGGCACGGCATGCCCTGCCTGTGTAAGGCTCATACAAATTCGTTTTCCCTCACTTCTTGATGACCTTATTCCAATGCGTGCTCCCGTTGATATTTCCGCGGAAATGGCAATAGAAGAAGCTATGGCAAAAACTCATATGAAAAGGGAAGAAATAGGTGTGTTTTTTATAACACCATGTGCGGCAAAGGTGACAGCCATAATATCACCCATAGGCTCTGCAGTAGATATTGATGGTGCTTTTGCAGCAAGAGATATATTTAAAAAGGTTGTTTCAGTCATATCCACCGTAAAACCTAAGGAAGTGCTTTCCAAAACATCAGGAGAAGGCCTTGGTTGGGGAATCACCGGAGGTGAAAGTGATGCGCTGGGTGATGTCAAAATGATTGCAGTTGACGGTATAGATAATGTGAAAAGCGTATTGAGCCAGCTTGAAGATGACAGAATCAAGGGGGTGACGTTTCTTGAAATTAATGCCTGCACAGGTGGTTGTGTCGGCGGACCGTTAAATGTGGAAAATACTTTTGTTGCTAAAGCAAAGCTACAATATAAGAAAATAGATTTGAAAAAGGAAAATGCCAACCCAATATTGCCGGAGTATGACATTAATGATATAATTTTACATGACAAGATTAACTCTGTTGATGTAATGCAGCTTGACGATGATTTGACAATTGCCCTTCAGAAGCTTGAATCCATCAACAGCATTCAGAAAAATCTTCCGGGTCTTGATTGTGGTTCCTGTGGTGCACCATCATGCCGCGCGCTGGCAGAGGACATTGTGAGGGGCTTTGGTAAGGAGAGTGACTGTATGTTTCGCCTTAAGGAACGCCTGACGGTTCTTGCAAAAGAAATGGTTGAACTTGAAGAGCATATGCCTCCACCATTCAGACGCGACGATATGAGAAAGGAAAAGGATAAATGACAATAGCTACTTTAGTAAAGAAACTAAGATTAGAGGTTTTATCGGGCAACGATTTGTCGGCAGATGCTGACGGAGTTTACGTTGGTGACCTTTTAAGCCATGTTATGTCAAAGGCTCAACAGGGCAATATCTGGCTAACGGTTCAGACCAATGTAAATATTGTAGCGGTAGCGTCTCTTTGTGATGTTGCATGCATTATCCTTCCTGAGGGTATAAAACCTGATTCTGCGGTGCTTCAGAAGGCAGAAGCTGAGGAAATCATAATCCTTTCCTATACTGGGACAGCCTTTGATTTTATCACAGAATATAATAAGCTATGAAGCTGTATTACGATTTTCATATTCATTCGTGTCTATCACCTTGCGGCTCTGAGGATATGACGCCGAATAATATTGTCAATATGGCACAGTTGATAGGGCTGGATGCGATAGCGGTTTCTGACCATAATTCATGTAAAAATATACCTGCTGTACTAAAATGCGCCGAGGGTACATCTTTGTTAGTTGTTCCCGGAATTGAAGTTGAGTCACGCGAGGAGGTTCATATTCTCTGCCTTTTTGATTCGATGGAAAGCCTTGCATCGTTTGCTGAAGTAATTGAGGAACACCTTCTGAAAATACCCAACAAAACGGAGGTTTTTGGCGAGCAGGCAATTATGGATGAAAACGATAAAGTAATAGGAACATATCCTAATCTACTCATTACAGCAACAGATTTATCTATAGAAGATGTAATTAAGCTGTGTCGTGATAAAAAAGGTGTGCCAATACCTGCACACATTGACAGAGAGGCAAATTCCATAATTACAAATTTAGGTTTTATTATTCCGGAATATGGATTTAAAACAATTGAAATTTCTAAAAATACAACTAAAGAAAAAGTACTTTTGCAGCATGAATATTTAGTGGGATATAATTTTATCGGGAACTCTGATGCACATTATCTTGAAAATATGGCTAAAAAAGAAAGATATATAGAAGTTGACGAAAAAAGTACCAAAGCAGTAATAGATTATCTTTTGGGGGTGGAAAATTGAGAGAGCTGTCATTGCATATACTTGATTTGGTTCAGAACTCGATTTCTGCCGGTGCCACAATAATAGAAATCTGCGTAAATGAAAATGTAATAGAAAATATCATGTCATTTTCTATTCGTGACAATGGCAAAGGAATGAGCAGGGAGTTATTAACCGATGTAACAGACCCTTTTGTAACAACAAGAACAACAAGAAAAGTTGGTATGGGCATATCATTGACAAAGGCGGGATGTGAAGCTTGCGACGGAGAATTTCATATTGAATCCACAGTAAGTGTCGGCACATTTCTTTCAGCTTCATACCGGTACGATCATATTGACAGGCAGCCTTTAGGTGATATTGCAGAAACTGTATCAAGCCTGATATTGCTGAATCCGCTTCTTGATTTTATTTATACACATATTTACAATAATGAATCATTCTGCCTTGATACAAGGGAAGTACGGCAGACTATTGGCAAAGTTCCCATTGAAACACCCGAGGTTATAAGCTTTATAAAAGGGTTTATAGAAGAAAATATTACGGTGCTTCAAAATAAAAATAATAATTAGTTGGTGAAATAAATTAATTTTGGTGTTTTTATACCATAATTTTGCTTAAGAGGAAGGGTTTTTACCCTTCCATTCTTAGTTTTTAAAAGACTGCTCGAAAAACTGATAATAAATAGTTCATATTCATCCTGATTTTTATGTACCTACAATCATAATTAAATTACAAGGTCCTTTATTATATCCGATAAAGTACAAGGCATAACATCGTTACGGAATAGTTTTTCAAAAAGCCTGTTTGCAAATTTTAAATCAGTACCGATTTCTGGAATAATGCAGACATCATCATCAGTTTCTCCGATTAATCCATAAACAGGGCCGTGATCAAGGTAACCATCAGTCTGAGTTAGCGTCAGCTTTAGGTTATAACCTTCGACTTTTTTTGACAAAACTTTTAACTTTTTCATAATATGGTTCTCCAATCTAAAAAATTCAGCCCTCAACTGGGGGAGTGTAATAAACATAATAACAGTATTTCGTTCAATATGCAATAACTTTCCGTCGCAATATTCGACACAGCAAGAATTGGAAATAATTTACAATAATAAATTATAGGGAAATATGTAATAATTTGTATTAATAAGTCGAAATTTGCATTTATGGATTATCTTATACATTGAAAAAACTTTAATTTTTTGTTAGAATATATAGTAGAAATGGAGTGAATAACATGATTGGGAGAATTGTAAACCAAATTAATACGTTGTCAAAACCTGCCAGGTATATGATATACATAGGTATCATATCCGGGTTATTGCTTCTGTCGTGTGCACTATATATTTCTGTGTGCAGTGGGCGAGGATTAAAAGATTTATATTTGTCATGCCATATGTCCGAAACAGCTGCAATTTTATTTGCCGAGGGCATTGTATGCGGACTTATATATGAATTTTTTACCAGAAGAACTTGACAAGTATTGCAAAAGGTAATATAATTTAGCCACGTGATTTTTGACAGAAAGGAATGATAGGTTAGATGGCTGAATTACGTTTTAACCCACTTACCAATGATTGGGTTATGATAGCATCACACAGGCAGAACCGCCCACAGATGCCAAAGGATTGGTGTCCATTTTGCCCTGGCAGCGGTAAGGTGCCTGATGATTTTGATGTATACAAATATGATAATGATTTCCCCGCACTGAGCCAAACCCCTCAAAAACCGGATGATGTTGCTGTCGGGATTTATAAAACAGCACCTTGTTACGGTAAGTGTGAGGTTATTTTATATTCAAAAGAGCATACGGTAACATTACCCGAGCTCCCTCTCCCCCACATACAAAAGCTTGTTAATCTTTGGTGTGAGCGTTTTGAGGAAATAAGCTCTGATGAAAAGATAAAATATGTTTTTATCTTTGAAAACCGTGGCGATGTTGTGGGAGTTACAATGCCACATCCCCATGGCCAGATTTATGGTTATTCTGTAATCCCCAAAAAGTTAGAGCTTGAATTGAAAGCTTCGCGCGAACATATGGAAAAAACGGGTAACTGCTTGGTATGTGATATTTTAAAAACCGAAAAAGAGTTTAACAAAAGAATAATATTTGAAAACGAAGATTTTATTGTATTTTTACCTTTTTGGTCGGAATATCCCTATGGAGTTTATATTGCCTCAAAGTCTCACAAGCAATATATTACGGATTTTAATGAAAGAGAAAAGAAAAACCTTGCAGAAAGCATAAAAAACACGGCAGGAATGCTTGATTGTCTTTTTGATTACACATTCCCTTATATGATGTGTATGCATCAGGGTGCTGTTAACAGCGGTGATAATTCTCACTATCATTTTCATATTGAGTTTTTTCCGCCAATGAGGGACAGGAATAAGCAGAAATTCAACGCATCCAGTGAAACAGGAGCATGGGCACACTGTAACCCCACTTGTCCTGAGGAAAAAGCTGAGGAACTAAGGGAGGCGTATTCAAAGTTTTTGTCGAAATAAGGGAGGAATTGAAGATGACTGTAGAAGAAGTAAAAATAGAGTTTATTAAGCGATATGGCGGCGATGAGGCAGATATTCGTATATTCAAGTCCCCAGGCAGGGTGAATCTTATCGGAGAACATACGGACTATAATGGCGGCTACGTTTTTCCGGCCGCTATTTGCCTTGAAACAACAATTGCAGCAAGAAAAAGGAGCGACAGCAAAGTAATAATGCAGGCAACTGACCTTGAAATTTGTGTTGAGGGAGACCTTAATAATGTCAACAGTTACCGTGAACTTGAGTGGGGTAATTATCAAATGGGTGTTGCCTCAGAGCTTATGGTAGACGGATATGACCTTTGCGGATGCGAATTATTGTATGATGATACTGTTCCACATGGGGGAGGGTTATCTTCATCAGCTGCTATTGAGGTTGCAACGGCATTGTGTTTTGCCACATTCGCAAATGAAAAAAGCGGAAAAAATGAAAAGGTTGATATGGTTAAAATGGCTTTAATCGGTCAGAGAGCAGAAAATAATTACATCGGTGTTTCATGCGGAATTATGGATCAGTTTGCTTCTGCCATGGGTAAAAAAGACCATGCGATTTTCCTTGACTGCAAGGATTTTTCGTATAAGCATGTTCCTTTGAACTTAAAAGGAAAGAGTATAATAATATCAAACACCAATAAAAAAAGAAGCCTTATTACCTCTAAATACAATGAAAGGTTTGAAGAGTGCACAAGAGCTTTGTCAGATATAAAGAAGGTTCTGCCCGATATAAATTATCTTGCTGATGTTACGGTACAGCAGTTTGAAGACAATAAATCAGTGATAAAAGACGAAATAGTCCGAAAACGTGCGGAGCATGTCATTTATGAATGTGATCGCGTAATAAAATCTGTGAAAGCTTTAAACAGCGGAGATATAAAAACATTTGGCGAACTGATTAACGCTTCGCATAAATCTTTGCGTGACCTTTATGAGGTGACAGGGGAGGAGCTTGATACTCTTGTTTGCGCCGCAAGAAAAAATGAAGGTTGTCTTGGTTCTCGTATGACAGGTGCCGGCTTTGGCGGATGCACAGTCAGCATTGTTGAGGATAATTATGCTGAGGAATTCTGCAAAAAGGTTAAAGCCGAATACACCGCGAAGATAGGCTATGAGCCATCATTTTACATAACAGGTGCCGCAGATGGCGGACGTGAGATAAGATAATTAATAAAAAAGCTTGATCCAAAACGGGTCAAGCTTTTTTCTATCTATAAACATACATTTATTTTTCCAATGAATAGAATTTATAGGTGCCACGGTACGAATAGCTTTCTCCGGCATGAGCGTGTATTGAATTTCCGTTGACAATATTTAAATATACTTTGCCGTAATTCGTAGTAAATGCACCATTTTTGTCAGTAAAAAACTGTTTGCGGTTACCAATTCCAAACTCAGTATCAAGCGTTATGGACAAGCAATTTGTGTTTTTTACACATGTTACTGAATTTACATCGGAAAATTCTGAATACGAACCCGTTGAACCATCATATGTCACAGATGTGCTGTCATTTTTTGAATATGTCACTGCTGTGTCCCAAACCCCTCGCACTTCCGCCTGAAATCCGTAAACAAAATCAATTAATATTTCTTCTGTTGGCAAAAGGGTGACGGTTTCCGTCCACTTTATACCATCAAAGACAGCTATATGTTCTTCTTCCATAACAAATCTGCCGCTTCCGTCAACGCGCTTTGTATTTGTTGCGGCAACGCTGTTAATCCAGTGTATTTTAAGCTTGTCACAATAGCCTTCTCCGCCGAAAATAGGCTTGTCATCCGCAAAAAAATCAATATATTTTAATTTGGCGGTACTGGCCCCTTCGGAAGTGTTTGTATATGCATGGTTGCCGCCGGTAAAATGCGTATTCCCTGTTATGTAATCACCGTCAATATTTTCTGTTGCCCTGATACCAAAGGGAGAATGCCAATCGGTAGTGCTTTCATAAAGGCAAAAAGAGTCACTCAATTTATATGCAGGATAACTTTCTGTATTATATACCAGAAAGATTTTATAAAAATCAGGCAGACTGTTTGCACCTGTTGGGCGAAAGTCTATAGCGATATCCTGTGTACTGTTGTATTTTGAAGAAAATGTAATGGAATTAGTATCGCTGATTTTATAAAATATTTTTTTTGGATTAAAAACGTATGCCGTATATGTATTGCTATCCCAGTCAACACTGTACCCAAGGCATGACGAAAGAAGCCGAAGCGGAACCATAACCCTCTCTCTTTCAAGAAAAGGAGTTGAGGAGTTTGTCAGCCGAAAACCGTTTTTTTCCATATAAGTACTTCCAACGTATATGGAAAACGTGTCATTCCCAAGTGAGATTGTGGCAATCTGGTTTTGTTCATCCCAGATAACAGCGGCCCCCATACTGCGGCATACATTACCTACAGGCACGTATACACTACTGTCAATAATTACAGGTTCAACATCGGTATTAAGCGGTTCTCCGTTACATATTACTTTTATGTTATCAGCATGTGCTGCCGGAACAATACAAAATAGTATTGCCACTGCAAGCACGATTGTAATTAATTTTTTTATCATTTGAGTAACCTTCTGAATTAAATATTAAATCCGAAATAAGTCCTTGCATTTTCGTAGCATATTCCTTTGATGATTTCGCCAAGAGCATCAAAATCAGCAGGGTATTCTCCGTTTTCAACCCAACCACCGATAAGATTACACATAATACGCCTGAAATACTCGTGTCTTGGATATGATAGAAAACTTCTCGAGTCTGTCAGCATACCGACAAATCTGCCTAAAAGGCCAAGGTTAGCCAAAGATTTCATTTGCTCAACCATACCGTCACGCTGGTCATTAAACCACCATCCGGAACCGAATTGAATTTTTGAAGGTGCATCTGCTGACTGGAAGTTTCCAAGCATAGTTCCAAGAACGTAATTATCCTTAGGGTTTAGTGTGTAAAGAATTGTTTTTGGAAGGGTGTTTTCCTTGTCAAATGAGTTAAGAAGAGCTGAAAGAGGCTCTGCTATTGCAAGGTCATTTATTGAATCAAAACCTGTATCAGGCCCTAACTTTTTATACATCCTCTCATTGTTGTTGCGAAGTGCTCCTATATGCAGCTGCATTGTAAAGCCTCTCTTATGGTATTCCCTTGCAAAGAAGGTAAGAATATTCGTTTTATAAAGCGCTTCCTCAGAAGGGGATACACATTCGCCTGATTTTGCTTTACAAAATATATTGTCCGCTTCACTTTCAGTGCCTGCACAAAAAGGAACTCCACCCAATGCATGATCGGACAGGCGGCAGCCAATACTTGCAAAAAAATCAATTCTCGCAACCATAGCAGCCTTTAAATCGGCAAGGGATGAAATTTTCTTCCCACATACCTTTTCAAGGGTTTCAGTATATGGAAGGAAGGTTTCCTTTGTAATTTCAACAGCCTTGTCGGGTCTGAAGGTAGGCAGCACCTGTGCTTTCATTTTGCCATTTTCTTTTATTTTTATATGATATTCCAGGGTATCACATGGGTCATCTGTTGTGCAAATTATAGCAACACCGGATTTTTCTATAAGTTTTTGTGCTGTGAAATCATCGCCTTGAATCATTTCGTTTGCCCTGTAATAAATACTTTTAGCACTTTCTTCATTTAATATTTCGTAAATTTTGAAATATCTTTGAAGCTCAAGATGCGTCCAGTGAAAAAGAGGGTTGCCTATTGCATATTTTAAAGTCTTTGCAAAAGCCAAAAACTTATCAAAATCAGGCTTATCCCCTGTAATATAGTCCTCGCTAATGGCATTTGAACGCATCTGGCGCCATTTATAATGGTCACCGCCAAGCATTATTTCTGTTATGTTTTTAAACTTCCTGTCTTCACAGATTTCCTTTGGGCTTAAATGACAGTGATAGTCAATAATAGGCATTTTTGCTGCATAATCATGATAAAGCCGCTGAGATGTTTCGGTTTGCAGTAAAAAATTCACATCCATAAAGTTTTTCATAAATTTCAATCCTTTCCGATAATTCCATTTAAAGAATAGTATACCACCTTTCTGTTTCAGTTTCAATCAAAAATATTAAAAATACTTGTTAAGAAATTCAAAATATGATAAAATGAATATAATTTTAGGAAGAATTTGCTTTTTTATTCTTCCACCGCAAAGAAATGAGGGCAAAAAATGGAATTAGCGCAGATTTTAGCACAGGAGCTTTCCCAAAATGTTAAGTACGTTCAAAGTGTTATTACGTTGCTTGATGAGGGAAATACAATACCGTTCATTGCAAGATACAGGAAAGAAATGACCGGTTCGATGGATGATACAACACTTCGCAATCTTTTTGACAGGCTGACATACCTTCGCAGCTTAAATGAAAGGCGTGAGGCGGTTATTCGCTTGATTGACGAGCAGGGTAAGCTGACGCAGGAGCTTACGGACAAGCTTTTACAAGCTGTGACGTTGCAGGAGGTTGAGGATTTATACCGTCCCTACAAGCAAAAGAGGAGAACACGTGCAATGATGGCGGCGGAAAAAGGATTAACACCTTTGGCGGAGTTTATTTTACTTCAGGGGAAGGACGATCCTTATGCTGAGGCAGAGAAATATATTGACGAAGAAAAAGGAGTCAACTCGGCTGAAGAAGCTATTGCAGGCGCATCAGATATAATTGCCGAAATGGTTTCAGATAATGCGCAATACCGTAAGCTATCAAGAAAAACATTTTTGAGTACAGGAATTTTATCATCAACGGGAAAAACAGAAGAAGAAACAGTTTATCAAATGTATTATGATTATAAAGAGCCGGTGCGCCTCATAGTACCCCACCGAATTCTCGCCTTAAACCGAGGTGAAAAGGACAATGTATTGTCAGTTTCTATTGAAGTTACCGCAGAGCTTATCACCTCTTTTATAGAAAAGGACATTTTAAGTGAGAGACCTTCTCCTTCAAAGGAAATTATAAAAAACGCTGTTGCGGATGCATATACGCGCCTCATACGCCCGTCTGTGGAAAATGAGGTGAGAAATGAGCTTACCGACAATGCCGGAGAACATGCTATTGGTATTTTCTCTGAAAATCTAAAGAACCTTTTAATGCAGCCCCCTCTTCGTGAAATGGTTGTTTTGGGGCTTGACCCGGCTTATAGGACAGGCTGTAAAATTGCAGTTGTTGACGAGGCGTCAAGAGTTGTTGCAACAACTATTATATATCCCACACCTCCGCAAAACCGCGTGGAAGAAGCCAAAAAGGTAATTAAATCGCTTATAGAAAAGCACGGTGTGCAAGTGATTGCCATTGGTAACGGAACGGCATCAAAGGAATCAGAAATATTTGTATCTGAGCTATTGGGCGAGATTGAAAGAAAGGTTTATTATATGGTTGTAAGTGAGGCGGGTGCTTCCGTTTATTCTGCTTCAAAGCTTGCCGCCGAGGAATTTCCGGATTTTGATGTTTCGCAAAGAAGTGCAGTTTCAATTGCAAGAAGACTTATTGACCCGCTTTCTGAGCTTGTTAAAATAGAGCCTTGTGCAATCGGAGTCGGTCAGTATCAGCATGATATGAATCCAAAACGCCTTGACGAGTCACTTGGTGGAGTTGTTGAGGACTGTGTTAACCGTGTTGGTGTAAATGTAAATACCGCATCGGGTTCACTGCTTTCATATATAGCAGGTATAAATAAGACTGTTTCAAAAAATATAATTGAATACCGCGAGGAAAACGGGAGTTTTAGGTCAAGGGCAGAGCTTAAAAAGGTTGCAAAATTAGGTGCAAAAACCTTTGTTCAGTGTGCAGGGTTTCTCCGCATTACAGAGGCGGAAGATATTTTTGACAACACAGGGGTACATCCAGAATCGTATAAAGCTGCACAAATGCTTTTGAAGCTGACAGGTTTTACAAAAGAGGACGTTAAATGCGGTAAATTGGAAGGACTATCAGATAAGGTAAGCGAATACGGCGAGGAAAAAATGGCTGAGGCCATTACCTATTATTGCCAGCTTGTCG
>CAZUVQ010000027.1:8930-18483 GCA_964623915.1 uncultured Oscillospiraceae bacterium | reverse complement strand
TATTATTAATATTTTAACACATTTTAGCATTTAAATCAACCAAAAAATTTAACAAATACTTGTTTTATTTTTAATGATATGTTATACTTTCAAAAAGAGGTGAACCTTTTGGATAACAGGAAATTTAAAAATACCACTAAAAAAACATATGATATTTTCCTCACAGTTTGTATCACGGCTTGTCTTGTCATAAGCTTTCTTGCCATAACGAGCGCCACACGCAGCAGTGACCCCCTGCGTTTTCTTATCATACAGGGCGCTGCAGTTCTCATAGGCGTTTTTATAATATTTATATCATTAAGGTTTGATTACGAGTTTTTCGGAAGATTCAGCCTTTATATTTTTTTATTTAATATTGCCATGCTTATTCTTGTTTTAATTATCGGTATTGGTGATGCTGTCGGTACACGAGGTTGGATTCGCTTTGGTTCTATAGGAATACAGCCTGCTGAAGTTGTAAAAATTGGTTTTATTTTATCCTTTTCAAAACATATAGTTTCAATGGGCGATGAATTAAACAAACCAAAAAATATGTTAAAGCTACTTATTCACCTTGCAATTATCGTAGGTCTTATAATGCTTCAGCCTGACTATGGAACGGCTATGGTTTTTATTACAATTGCAATTGTAATGCTGTTTGTTGCAAACATCAGTTGGAAATACATTGCAGGTGCTGTTGGTGCTTTCGCCGTTTGCGCTCCGCTTGTCTGGTTCTTTGTACTGGCGGATTATCAAAAAAACAGGTTTATTGCTTTCTTTAAACCTGAGAGTGACCCTTTGGGTATGGGCTATCATGTATCACAATCAAAGCTTGCCATAGGCTCTGGAAGGGTTTTGGGCAACGGACTTTTCGGAGGAGTACAAACTCAGATGGGATACCTCCCCGAAAAACAGACGGACTTTGTGTTTGCTGTTATCGGAGAAGAACTTGGCTTTTGGGGTACTATGCTTGTGCTTCTTTTGCTTTTGTGTATAATAGTGAGATGCTTTAATACTGCAAGAAATTCACGCGATTTATATGGTGAGCTTATAGCGGCAGGCGTGGGTGCAATGTTTTTATTCCACACCGTCGAAAACATAGGTATGTGTTTAGGGCTTATGCCTGTAACAGGTATTCCCCTTCCGTTTATAAGCTATGGCGGCTCAAACATGCTCACTTCAATGCTTGGAATTGCTCTTGTAATGAATGTACGGCGATGGAAAAAACAATTTTAACACTTTGTACAAAAAAATGTTTTCTAAAATAAAAATCATCCGCCCTAAAAATGGGCGGATGATTTTTATTCAGCTTTTAATTCTCTTATAGCTAAAGCGGGGTCATCCGCATAAAAAACAGCTGCTCCTGCAACTATTACGTTTGCACCGGCATTTTTAACAAGATTTATATTTGACATGCCTATTCCGCCGTCAACCTCAAGGTCAACATTACCTGGCAGCATGGCTTTTACCTTACTTATTTTATTTAAGACCTCGGAAATGAATTTTTGACCTGTAAAGCCCGGGTTAACTGTCATAACAAGTGCCATATCAATAAAAGGAATAACCTCTTCGAGCACTCCCGCCGGCGTGCCGGGATTTATTGCAACACCAGCCGTTATTCCACAGCTTCTTATGTATTGCAAACACCTTACTATATGCTTTGTTGCCTCTGCTTGAACTGTGATATGGTCGGCACCGGCTTCAAGAAATGGGTCAACAAACTTTTCCGGATTTTCTACCATAAGATGAACATCAAATAAAAGCTTTGACGACTGTCTTAAATTTTTTACGATTGCAGGGCCGAATGTGAGGTTTGGCACAAACAGCCCGTCCATAATATCTATATGGAGCATATCCGCCCCCGCATTTTCTACTAATGCAACCTGATTTCTTAAATTTCCTAAATCACATGCCAATATTGATGGTGAAATTTTTATCATTTTTTTACTTCCTCTCTGATGGTTTATCTGCCCATTTCTTATAGTTTTTTAATTCTTCAAAAAAAGAAAGATAACTTTCATAGCGTGCCTTCTCTATCCTTCCCTCATTTACGGCGCCTATTACAGCACACCCTTTTTCGGAAATATGATTACAGCCCCTGAAACTACATTTATCATTTAAATCACGCATTTCACGCATATAATACTTTATCTCTTCTTTTTCTATTTTCGGGAGGTCAATTTTACCAAACCCCGGCGTATCAAGAACGAAACCGCCGAAAGGGAGTGGCATAAGCTCCACATGGCGTGTTGTATGTTTTCCACGCTCCACCTTCTTGCTTATCTCACCCGTTTCAAGCCCAAATTCTTTTTCTATAAGGTTTAAAAGGCTTGATTTTCCCACACCGGAGTTTCCTGCAAAGGCTGTTATTTTATCTTTTAAAACCTCTGCAAGCTCTTCCTTTCCTTCTCCTTCTTTTGCACTTGCAACAATAACACGGTACCCCGTCTTTTCATATATACTCTGTACATCAATATAGCGGTTACCTGCACCAAGGTCACATTTATTTATGCAAATAACAGGCTCTATTCCCTTTGTTTCAATATAGAAAAGCATTATATCAACAAGATGCAAATCAACTTCTGGCGAAATCAGGCTCAATACTACAATCATCTGATTAACGTTTGCTACGGATGGCCTTATAAACTCACATGACCGAGGCAGTATCTCCACAACAGAATCAAGGTTTTCCGACAAAATAACCCTATCTCCCACAAGCGGAGTAATTCCCTCTTTGCGGAATCTGCCACATGCCCTTGTTTCATATATTTCACCATTGTCTGATTTCACATAATAAAAGCCGCCTATACCTTTAACTATTGTTCCTACCGTAATATACCTCCCAATTAATCAACCCTAATATCCTCTGAAATCTCCTCAGGATTATCACCTACATCGGCATTGTCATTCCCCTGCTCGGTTTCAGATTCATTAGGTTTTTCGTTTTCTGTTCTTTCATTTTCATTGTTATTTGAATTTTGCTGCACACGCTTTTCGGCGAGAACCACATCAACACTTGCTCCTGATATAACGCTGCTACCTGCTATGGGAGATTGACGGATTATTGTACCGGCTTCAAGGTCGCTGACTTCTGAAGAAACATTTCCAACCTGTAAATCTTCATCCCCAAGTATATCAACCGCTTCTTTTAAAGATTTGCCGCGAAGGTCAGGTGCTGATTTCTTAGATTCGTCTTTCCCGAGGCTGACATAGAGCGTTACCTTTTGGTCTTTTGGAATGGTGACGCCGGGTTTCGGATCCATTTTAATTATTTTTCCAAGTTCTATATCATCGTTATACTCTTCTTCTATTATATATTTTATTCCGAGAGTATCAAGCGCATCAATTGCTTTTTCATACTCCTTACCAACATAATTGATAAGGACGACACCGCCCTCAGATTCACTTATTACAATTGTAACAGTTCCTCCTTTTTTTATTTTTTCACCATCTATAGGTGTCTGTTCTAAAATAGTGCCTTCTTCTTCATCGCTGTCCTCAGTTTCAATTGCAAGAGCAAATCCTTTTTCTTCTGCTAAAACCTCAGCATCCTCATACGTAATACCAACAAGCTTTGGTACAACAATTGCATCACCGAAACTGTAACCACTCGTAAAAAGCCTGAAAAAAATATAGGCAAGCACGCATACTATGGCAATAGTTGTAAAAATAGCTGCAACTACGGCAACATTGTCACCTTTCTTTTTGGTTGTTTGTTTTTCTTTTGATTTAACTTTTACATCTTTGGGATTATCATCTAAAGCAGGTTTATCATCATCTTTCGTGTCGCCCGAAACCGTAACTTTGTTTGTTTCATTTGTTTGAGGTTCAGCGTTAACCGCACCAAATTTTCTTGTTGCAAATCTATCCTCTTTGTAACTGTTATCGTTGCCAATAACTGCCTCAACCTCAGATAAACCGTTCAGCCTATTTAAATCACTGATTAAATCAGAAATCTTCTGATACCTGTCACGCGGTTCTTTTTCCATTGAACGAAGAATTATTTTTTCAAATTCACTGTTAATTGCAGTATTGAATGTTGAGGGTCGTGGCGGTGTTTTTTGCATATGCTTCATGGCAACGGCGACGGGTGTTTCTCCATCAAACGGCACTCTGCCTGTAGCCATTTCATACATGGTTACACCAAGTGAATAAATATCGCTTTTTTCGTCTGTAAACCCTCCCCTTGATTGTTCGGGGGAAGCATAATGAACAGAACCTATGGCAGAGTTACCCACCACATTTGTGTTGCCTGAAACAGCCCTTGCAAGCCCGAAATCCGTAACCTTCAATATTCTGTCAGGTCCCACCATAATGTTATGAGGCTTTATATCATGATGAACAATACCCTTTGAATGAGCATGCTCAAGAGCAGAAGCTATCTGCAGAGAAAAATCAAAAACTTCCTCTTGTGTTAAAGAGCCTTTATCAGCCATATATTTTTTAAGTGTTACACCCTCGGCACATTCCATTACAATATAATGAATTTTATCATGAGTTCCAACATCATATACCGAAACAATATTTGTATGTGAAAGGCTTGCTGCAGCCTGAGCTTCTGTTTCAAATCTCTTTAAAAATTCAATATCTTCATTATATTCGGGACGAAGCATTTTTATTGCAACAAATCTGTTTAAAAGCCTGCACCGTGCTTTATAAACGACTGCCATTCCGCCCGAACCGATTTTTTCCATTAATTCGTATCTATTACCAATAATTATTGCGGACACTAATTATTAACCTCCTCATCTGTTTCATATTTTATAACAACAGCGGTTATATTATCCCTACCGCCGTTGTCATTTGCTTTTTTTATCAGTTCATCACAGGATTTTTGCAGATTATCATATGAAAGGCACCTTATTATCTGCGCATCTGATACCATATTTGACAAACCGTCCGAGCACATTAAAATTATATCATCGCCTGATAAGGAAATATCTAAAAAATCACCCGTAACCGTTTCATCAGTACCAACTGCCCTTGTAATCATATGCCTGTTAGGGTGGTTTTCTGCCTCCTGCTCGCTTATTGTGCCGTTGCTCAAAAGTTCCTCAATAAGTGTGTGGTCTGTGGTGAGCTTTTTAAGCTTTCCGTCCCGAAACAAGTAAACCCTGCTGTCTCCAACGTGGCAAATATACAAAAAATCAAAATCAAAAAGACAAATATCTGCTGTTGTTCCCATACCTTTATACTGTTCTGAAACAGTGGCTCTTGTGTAAACAGTTGAATTGGCATATTTTAATGCGCCTGACAATAGAGTATGTGCTTTTTCACTGTCAAAATCATATGTTTTGTGCATATCTATATAACGGCTGATACAGTCAACAGCCGAGCGGCTTGCAACATCGCCCGAGGCATGACCTCCCATACCGTCACATACAATAAAAAGAGGTGGCATTTCGGCAGAAGCATGGTAATAATCCTGATTCATTTTTCTCAGTATTCCCTTATCAGTCTTTGCTGCATAACTTATCACAGTTTACCGTCTCCTCCCTTTATTTGCTCTGATTGCGAAGCTGACCGCAGGCAGCATTTATATCAGCGCCCATTTCACGCCGTACAGTAGTATTTATTCCGTTATTGTTAAGTATCTTCTGAAAGTCCATTACACATTTGCTCCTCTTAAATCCCCTCTCAGAAACATAGTTTATGGGTATAAGATTAACATGTGCTAAATCTTTATTCAAAAGTTCTGATAATTCATATGCATGCTCTGTCTTGTCGTTTACACCATCTATCAATGCGTATTCGTATGTTACACGCCTTTTTGTCCTGTTAAAATACTCTCTGCACTCTGTTATTAGTTGATTTATGGGAACAGCCCTTGCAATGGGCATGATTTTTTTTCTTATATCATCATTCGGAGCATGGAGTGAAACAGATAAATTTACCTGCATTTTGCATTCCGAAAGCTTTTTTATTCCGTCAGGAATTCCACAAGTTGAAATAGTAATATGGCGTGCACCAATTCCGAGCCCATCAGGATGAGTGGCTATTTGCAGAAATTTATAAACATTTTCGTAATTATCAAAAGGCTCGCCGCTTCCCATCATAACAACATTTGAAATGCGCTCGCCAAGGTCATTTTTAGCCGCTATAAACTGCCCTGTTATTTCACCTGTCGTAAGGTTTCTTTCAAGGCCATGGAGGGTAGAAGCACAAAACGCACAGCCCATTTTGCATCCTGCCTGTGACGAAACACATATGGAAAGCCCATGCTTATATTTCATAACAACGCTTTCAATTAATGCACCGTCACTCATTTTGAAAAGGTATTTACGGGTATCGTCAATTTTTGATACAAGTTTTGTTTCAATCAAGGGAACAAACTGCTCAAAATCCTCTAACAACCTTGAGCGCAGTGGTAAGGACAAATCAGTCATATTTGCTATGGTTATGCCCTCATAAATATGCCTGAAAAGCTGGCGTGCCCTATATGGCTTTTCGCCAATATCGTTCATATATTTTTCAATGTCGGGCAAAGTCAGGTCATAAATATTCAAACAGCTTGCCTCCTGAGTGTGCAAATAAAAAATCCGTCTGTATTGTTTATGTGAGGGAGCATAGTTGTTGCTTCTCCTTCAACCACATAATTGTGATGACTCATCAGAAAATCCTCAATCATACGTTCATTTTCTCTATCACTTATTGTGCATGTACTGTATACAAGAATACCACCCGGTTTAACATACAGGGAGGCAGCATGTAAAAGTTTCCTTTGTTCCTCACACAAAAGCAGTATATCCTCTTCACTTCTTGACCATTTGATATCCGGTTTTTTTCTTATTATACCAAGACCCGAACATGGCGCATCCAGCAGCACTTTGTCGAAACCGTTTATATGATTAGTGTCAATATCACAACCGTTGTGTACATAAGCAGATATATTTGTAAGCCCAAGCCTTTCCGCCGTTTTTTCAATAAGAATAATCTTATGGGGGTATTTATCCCATGCAACAACTGCTCCATTTGGACCAGTAAGCTCTGCAATATGCGTCGTTTTTCCTCCGGGTGCAGCGCACATATCAAGA
This sequence comes from uncultured Oscillospiraceae bacterium, assembly GCA_964623915.1. GTDB lineage: Bacteria > Bacillota > Clostridia > UMGS1883 > UMGS1540 > CAZUVQ01. The sequence goes on along the minus strand of CAZUVQ010000027.1, from coordinate 11,470 downwards.
ATTCTCTCACCGGCTTTTATGTCAAGTGCAAGCGATGCCATTTGCGCCGCCGCATCCTGCACAGTGAAAAGACCATCAGCAAAGCCCTCTGTTTCAGCTACACTTCCACGAGTAACAAGGTTTAGCGCACCTTCACACACACCGTCAATCGCACCAAGCCTTTCTTTGAGCTCTTCTGTTGAAATTTTTGTTGTATTTACCCTTATGGTCAAAGGCGGCACATTATTTCCTGCCGCAAGAAGTGCTTCAAGCTCCGTTCTATCAAAGAAGTCAAACCACATTCTAAGTATCCATTCGGGATATGAGTATAAAATACTTAAATAGTATATTGTGTCTGTTTCTGAAGGAAGGCGTATGCCTTCTTTTAAAAGTGTCCTAAGAACTGCATTTACAAAGCCGGCAGATTTAAATGCAACCCTTTTCGCAAGGGTTACACCTTCATTTACTGCTGCGCTGTCAGGCACTCTGTCCATAAAATGTATCTGATAGATAGATAGCCTTAATATATTTATCACTGGACTTGAAAGTTTTTTTATAGGGATTTTGGAGTATGCCGAAATTTGATAATCAAGAAAACTTCTGTTTGTCAGAACACCGTAAACCATATTGGTTACAAAAGCCTTGTCTCTTTTATCCATAGTACTACCCTTTAAGACCTCATCTATGGCAATATTGGAATACGCCTTATCATCACATACTTTTCTCAATATTGACAATGCTTTTCCTCTTGTATCGGCCACGCTATCTCCTCCTTCTTCCTCCATTGACTATAGACAAAAGTCTCAAAAGCTGCATTATTGCAGCGAAAGCCGCCGCCAAATATGTCAGAGCAGCTGCACGGAGTACCTTTTTAGCCCCATTTGTTTCCTCGGGAGTAAGGTAGGCGGATTCATAAACAGCCTCAACTGCTCTCCTGCTTGCATTAAATTCAACAGGAAGGGTGATAATCTGAAAAACGACAACTGCACAGTATAAAAATATACCGGTCATTGCAAGATAATAGTTGCCGCCTAAAAGCAAACCAACCAGTATAATTGGCATGGCGAGCCTTGAAGATATTTGAACACTCGGCAAAATTGCATTTCTAAGCTTAATAGGTGCGTAACCGGATTCATGTTGTATGGCATGGCCAACTTCATGTGCGGCTATTCCAACGGCCGCTATTGAAGAAGAATCATGCACCCCATCAGAAAGCCTTATAACATTTGACCTCGGATCATAATGATCTGTGAGATTTCCTGAAATACGTTCAATTTTTACATTATTGAGACCGTTCCTGTCTAAAATACTTCTTGCCACCATTGCACCTGTATAGCCCTTTTGGTTTTGAATCTGTCCATATTTTTTATATGCAGACGAAACCATTCCCTGTGCAACAAACGTTAGTATGATTGCGGGAATCAGCCAAATATCATACGGAGTAAACCAAATCATTCAATAATTCCCCCTTTGATAAATATATCGGGATTTCCTCTTATATAGTCCGAAATATTCATTTTATTTTTATTTTCAAACTGTATTACATCAAGAGATACAGCACCTTCGCCTGCGGCAATAATAACATTGTTGCAGACCGATATTATTTCACCCGGTATCCCTTTTTTATCTGAATGTGAAGCAGAAATTATTTTAAATCTCTTATCATTAACAATCGAGTATGCCGAGGGCCATGGTTGAAGTCCCCTAACAAGGTTAATTATATCAGTGGAGCTTTTTGACCAATCCACTCTACCCATTTCCTTTCTGAGCATCGGGGCATATGTTGCCTCGTTTTCGTTTTGAGGAACAGAGGTTACGGTAGCATTTTTTATTTTTTCAACCGTTTTTATAAGAACCTCACCTCCAAGCTTTGAAAGCTTTACAAAAAGCGTCGCACAGTTGTCCTCATCACATACCTGAATTGGACTTTTAATAATCATTTCTCCCGTATCCATGCCCTCTGCCATATACATAGATGTAACACCGCTTACTTTGTCACCGTTTATAATACACCACTGAATTGGTGCCGCACCACGGTATTTGGGTAAAAGCGAGCCATGGATATTGATACACCCATATTTCGGGTAATCCAGTATATATTTCGGTAAAATTTTACCGTATGCCACAACTACAATAAGCTCCGGATTATACTCTGTAAGAAGGGGCATTATTGCATTGTTTTTTAAAGTTTCAGGCTGAAAAACAGGAATTTTCGCCTCGTCTGCAACCTTTGCCGTAGGGGTACGCAAAAGTTTCATTCCCCTGTTTTTCGGTTTATCCGGTTGTGTTATGACACAAACAACATTTTCTCCTGCTTTGAGCAAGGCACAAAGGCTTTCGGCTGCAAAATCGGGCGTACCCATAAACAAAATTTTCAATATAATCTAATCCTTTATTCCTTTTCTGTTATATTTGTTGCTTTATCGAGAAATAAAATCCCGTCAAGATGATCAATTTCATGGCAAATTGCTCTGGCAAAATAATCGGTCGCTTCGATTTCAAATTCCTCTCCCTTTCTGTTATATGCACCCACTACGATTTTCTGTGGTCTTACCACATCG
>CAZUVQ010000027.1:0-8920 GCA_964623915.1 uncultured Oscillospiraceae bacterium | reverse complement strand
CAACTATTACCGCACGTCGCAAAACGCCTACCTGGGGAGCGGCAAGCCCTACACCACTATGGTTGTACATGGTTTCCTTCATATCATCTAACAGCTCGATAATTCTGCCGTCAATTTTGTTTATTTCTCTTGACTTTTTTCTTAATAATCCATCACCGATTTTTCTTATATTCCTCAAAGACATATTAAACCTCCATTAAAACGATACGGGATTTCTATAAAAAGTCACAAAAACCGCATTGAAGCATTGTTACGGCAAGGCGCTTTTCATTTTCGGCAATTGAGCAAAGCAGCTCAGAAATTTCCTTGCCGCCCGATGATTTCAGCCAGAAATGCCATCTGTATTTGTTCTTTATTTTATCAATATAGCATGGAGCGGCTCTATATACCTGAACGCCCATATCGGAAGATTTTTCTGTTATTTCATTACATATGCTGACAGCGGTATTTTTTACTGTTTCGTTATTATCACCTGTTACGGTTACATTTATTATGGCTGTAAATGGCGGATAACAAAGCGCTTTTCGTAATGTAATTTCTTCCTTATAAAAATTTTCATAATTTTGCGCCGCGGCAAATATTATTGTTGAGTTTTCAGGCATATATGACTGAATAACAGCCCTTCCACGTTTATCACCACGTCCGCTTCTGCCGCAAACCTGTGTAATTAAGTTAAATGTTTTTTCGGCGGCACGGTAATCACCCATATTTAAAATCTGGTCAGCCGCTAAAACGCCTACAAGTGAAACATTTTTAAAATCAAGCCCTTTTGATATCATCTGAGTTCCAAGAAGAATATCAATGCCATCATTTTCAAAAGAATCCAGAATTTTTTCATGGGAATCCTTTTTTGAAGTCGTATCAACATCCATGCGTATTACACTTGCCCCCGGAAATTCTTCCGCAAGCTTTTCTTCAATCCTCTGTGTCCCCGTTCCAAAACCTTTTATTGCTTTGCTCCCACACTCCGGGCAAGTATTCGGAATCATTTTTTTATGACCGCAATAATGGCACATTAGCGAATCACCGTTTTTGTGATATGTCAAAGATATACTGCAATTAGGGCAGCTTTCCGTATATCCGCAGCTCCTGCAAGAAACAAATGTTGAATACCCACGTCTGTTTAAAAGCAAAATAGTTTGCTCACCACAGTTCAGGTTTTCATGTATTTCTCTTTTTAAAGCATCAGAAAACGGAGAACGGTTTCCGTTTTTCAGCTCTTCACGCATGTCAGTAACAATTGTTTTCGGAAGCATAACGCCATTATAGCGGTTCTTCATAGTGCAAAGAGTATAGTCACCGGCACAAGCCTTGTAATAACTGTCAATAGAAGGTGTCGCAGATGCAAAAAGCACCGCTGCCCCTTCCTCACCTGCCCGAATTCTTGCCACTTCACGGGCATCATAGCGAACACCTGTCTCTGATTTATATGTATCCTCATGCTCCTCGTCAACTACTATCAACCCAAGGTTTTTAATAGGTGCAAATACTGCTGAGCGAGCGCCGACTACAACCTTTGCGCCGCCCTCTCTTATGCGTTTGTATTCGTCAAATCTCTCACCGTCTGATAAAGCACTGTGCAAAAGAGCAACCTCATGACCAAATCTTTCAATAAATCTTCCCATCATCTGATGAGTCAGCGAAATTTCCGGCACAAGCACTATGGCTCCTTTGCCTTTTGCTAAAACAAATTCAATGGCACGGATAAAAACTTCTGTTTTTCCGCTGCCGGTAATACCGTACAATAAAACAGGTTTTTCAGGGATTATAATAGTTTTATTTATCATAGATAATGCATTTATTTGTTCTTCTGTCAGTATAAATCTATTTTTGTCAATGATTTTTTTATTTTTATATGGTACTCTTTTAATCTCAATATTTCTTTTTTCTGCAATTCCCTTTTCACAAATTGCCCTTACGGCTGATGGTGTACAGCCTGCGAACATACAAAGGTCAGGAATCGACAAAAACTCACACTCACGCAAAACATTTATTGCCCTTCTCTGGGCGGATGCTGTTTTTCTAAGCTTTTCCGTATCAAAATCCTTGTCACACAAGCTGACTACGGTTATATATTTTTCGCAAATTTTTTCTTTGCTGTTAAAATCTCTTTCAATTAAGCCTTCTTCTTCAAGACGGTTTAAGGACGACCTTATGTTTTTTCCGATAATGTTTTTAAGCTTGTCATACTTCAAATTGCCGTATTCCAGCAGAACACGGATAATCTCGTTTTCGGTTTTTCCTTCAGTTGATACTGAGCTTTTATCTTTGATAAGCCTTATTTCCTCTGTAACCTCTGTTGATGCACCAGGCGGCATATAAAGCTTGATTGCATCCGCAAAGGTTGAAAAATATCTGCGCCCTATCCTATATGCTTCCCTTAGCCTTGCAACGTCAATCAAAGGTTCGTCATCTAAAACGCTCAGAATATTTTTTAGTTTTCTGCGCTCACCGTTTCCTTCACCCGGAACAATATAACCGATATATCTTTTATTTCCGGCTCCAAAAGGAACCTCTACCCTTGCGCCCACCTTTGCCATATGCCGTAGTTCTTCCGGCACTGAATAATCGAAAATCCTGTCAATATAATGTGTTTTTGCATCAACGCATACTCTGACTGTCATGTTAATTCACCGAGTATTTCTATTGCGGCAAGTATTATATTTTCTGCCGCTTTATCTTTTGACATATTGGGAAAACTATAAGGTTCCCTGTTTTTCCTCAATATTGTAATTGTATTGGTATCAACGCCAAATCCGGCATTTTTATCATTTAAAGTGTTTGCAACTATCATATCTGCATTTTTGTTTTTCAATTTCTCCGCTGCATTTGCAAGTAAGTTCTCGGTTTCCATACAAAAACCAACAAGAACCCTATGACCTTTGTTTTCACCAAGGGTTTTTAATATATCACGATTTGCTGTAAGCTCTATCGTTTTTTCGCTGTCACCTTTTTTCAGTTTATTCTCAGCTGCAAGCTTTGGTTTGTAATCAGCAACTGCAGCTGCTTTTATTATTATATCGGAATTTTTGCCATGCTCCATACAGGCATCAAACATACTGTCGGCACTTTCGACAAAGATAAGCTTTGCCCCGTAAGGGGGCCTTTGATTTGTTTTTCCGGATACAAGCGTTACATTTGCGCCGTGCCTTATAGCTGCCCTTGCAACTGCATATCCCATTTTTCCGCTCGAATGATTTGTAATAAAACGCACAGGATCAATCGCTTCCTGCGTTGGTCCTGCTGTTACAAGAACGTTTTTTCCTTTTAAGCTCTTGTCACTGCAAAGTGCTCCTGACAGTACTTCAAGAATATCTTCATTTTCCAAAATAGCGCCTTTACCCACGTCCCCGCATGCAAGCCTTGACTGCCGAACACCGCAAAAACTATACCCAAGGTCTGACAAATATTTTATATTTTTCTGAAGAATTGGGTTTTCATACATATTTGTGTTCATAGCAGGGGCAACGACAACAGGTGCCTTTGTTGCCATAACAGTGGTTGTCAGCATATCATCAGCAATTCCGTTTGCTATCTTGCCTATGATATTTGCCGTTGCAGGAGCTATTAAAAATGCATCTGCCCACCGGGCAAGCGAGATATGGTTTATATCCCACTTGTTCGGTTCATCAAATACAGAGGATGCCACAGGATTGTTTGAGAGCGCACGAAAAGTAACCGGTGACACGAATTCACAGGCTGACGAAGTCATTATAACCTTTACCTCTGCACCGGTTTTTAAAAGCCGTGACACAATGTCACAAGCCTTATATGCGGCTATGCCGCCTGTAACTCCCAAAACAATTTTTTTACCCTCAAACATTGATTTTCCCTTTCTTCTTATGTGTTTTCCCCATTAGCATATTCAGCATATAAATCATCTTCTTGTAATTTTTCAGGTTGATGAACGATTATTTTGCCTTCTGCCATTTCCGCTACTGCTATTGAAACGGCTTTCTCTATATCAGGATTATTCTGAGCAAGACCTCTTGCTCTTTTAGCCGTTGCCACAACAAGGGTATATCTGCTGCCAATATTCAATATAGATAACAATTCCTGTACATTTGGTTTAACAATCATAATATTCTCCTTCTGCCTTTTGGCCTATCAATAATTTATCACAAACATTCTCATAGCACCTCTCCACTCTTAGATGCTCAGCGTCAATGATACTGCAAATAGCATTAACAGCTGTTGTAATATCAGAATTTTCAATTATATAATTATATTTATCAATAAAAGTAAACTCTCGTTTTGCATGGGCAAATCTTTTTTCAATAACATCAGGGGTTTCAGTGTTTCTCTCAACAAGCCTTCTGTGAAGTTCTTTGAGAGTTGGCGGAGTAATAAAAATAAACACGCCCTCACTGTGTTCGCTCCTTACCTTCATTGCACCCTGTACGTCTATTTCAAGAATAACATTTATGCCACGCTCAAGCCGTTCATTCACCTCGCTTTTAAGCGTTCCGTAACTATTAGCGCAAAAAATGGCATTCTCCATAAAACCGTCATTGCTTTTAATCTTTTCAAAAGCCTCTTCTGAGATATAATGATAATTTACACCGTCAATCTCGCCCTCTCTTTTTTTTCTTGTTGTAGCTGAAACCGAAAGCACTGTGTCCTTTCTTTTTGCAACAACCTCTTTAACAACAGTACCCTTTCCTACACCTGAGGGGCCCGATATTATAAGCAGCAGTCCTTTTTGGTTCATAAAATCATTCCTTCCCGGCAATTTAAAAATCAAACCTGTAAATATACTGTTCTCCCGAAAAAAAATTCATACCTACTCGGTCTCATCTTCTGCCGGCTGATACTTTGAATCAAGCCTTGCAGCTATTGTTTCAGGCAAAACTGCTGATAAGATAACATGGTCACTGTCCATAATAATAACAGCCCTTGTCCTTCTTCCGTATGTGGCATCTATCAATCTCCTGTCCTCTCTTGCTTCCTGTATAATCCTTTTAACAGGTGCAGATTCGGGGCTGACAATAGATATCAGCTTTGAAGATGACACCATACTTCCATAACCAATATTAATAAGTCTCATAATTTATTCTCCAAAATCCTTTTATATTACTCAACATTTTGAATTTGTTCACGTAGTTTTTCAATACCGGCCTTAATATCAATGACGGTTTTTGTAATGCTTATATCATTGCATTTTGAACCAATTGTGTTAGCTTCACGATTCATTTCCTGTATAATAAAATCAAGTTTTCTGCCTGTGGGCTCGCTTGATTTTAAAAGCTCACGCATCTGTGTGATATGGCTTTTAAGCCTTACTGTTTCTTCGCTTGTGTTAACCTTGTCAGAAAATATTGCCACCTCTCCCAATAATCTGCCTTCGTCAACAGGGTAATTACCTAAAATTTCTTCCATCCTTTCACGAATGCGCTTGGTGTAATCCAAAACGATATCGGGAGAACGCTTTTCTATAAACGCAACAGATTGTTCTATAAAATCAAGCCCGCCCGCAAGGTCCTCGTAGAGCTTTTCGCCCTCTCTTGCCCTCATTTGCGCAAAAGATTTGCATGCATTATAAGTAATTTCATTTACAAGGTTTATTATTTCCTCTGAATTTTCCGTTTTTCTGACAATGCTGAATACATCTGAAAAATTCACAAGGTGCTCTATGCTCACCTTTTCATTGAGATTAAGCTCTTGTACCATTTCACAAAGTGCATTGTAATAACCCTTTGCCATTTCGGAATTTAATGTTACGTCACCGCTTGCACCTTCAATGGATTCCACACTTATATAAACATCAACCTTGCCCCTTACGATACATGAGGATAATGCTTTTTTTGCAACTTCCTCGAGATAACCGTAATTTCTCGGTGTTTTTACGCTTATATCGCTATAACGGTGATTTACGCTTTTAATCTCTACAGTAAATCGTTTGCCACAGCCAACCGCCTCTGCAGTGCCGTAACCGGTCATACTTTTAATCATAGTAAAAATCCTTTCGTATAAGCGGCTTTTGCGGCAAGAGCCTTGCCCTTGTCCTAAAAAATGTCAGGCTTCTGACTTACCGATTATTATTTTACAACAATGTTAACGAGCTTATCGGGAACGGCAATAATCTTTATAATTTCCCTGTCACCTATAATTTGGCGGCATTGTTCACTTTCTGAAACAAACTTTGTAAAATCATCCATTGAAAGACCTGATGAAACTGACATTTTACCTCTGATTTTGCCGTTTATCTGAATTACTATTACAATTTCATCATCCTTCGTCTTTTCCTCATCATACTTTGGCCATGGTGCATCGTGAACATATCCGGCAATGCTTGCCATCTGCCACATTTCCTCTGTAAGATGAGGTGCTGTTGGATTTAAAAGAATAAGGAAAGTACGCAGTTCGCCCTTTGTGATACTGCCGTTTTTATAAACTTCATTTACAAAGGACATCATTGCCGCAATAGAAGTGTTATACTTCATTCTTTCAGTGTCCTCTGTAACCTTTTTAATTGTCTTATGCACTATATTTTCAAGCTGTGGCGAATAAGTGTCGCCTTCTTTTAGCATATCAAGCAAATGCCAAACACGCTCCATGAACTTGTGGCATCCTCTTACTCCGTTTTCGCTCCATGGCGTTGCCTGTTCAAATGAACCTATAAACATTTCATAGGTTCTGAATGTGTCCGCACCAAATCTGCCTATAACATCATCGGGATTTACAACGTTACCGCGTGATTTTGACATTTTTTCATTGTTCTCACCTAAAATCATACCATGTGATGTTCTCTTTTTATACGGCTCAGGAGTTTTCACCACACCGATATCATATAAAAATTTATGCCAGAATCTCGAATATAGAAGATGCAATGTTGTATGCTCCATGCCTCCATTATACCAGTCAACAGGAAGCCAGTAATTAAGCTTTTCCTGTGATGCGATTGCCTCGTCATTAAAAGGGTCAAGATATCGGAGGAAATACCATGAAGAGCCTGCCCATTGGGGCATTGTATCCGTTTCCCTTTTTGCTTTGCCGTTACAGTGGGGACAGGTAGTTTCAATCCAGTCAACGGCTTTTGAAAGCGGAGATTCGCCTTCCGCCCCCGGTGTAAAATCTTCAAGCTCAGGCAAAGTCAACGGAAGCTGATCCTCAGGCAAGGGAACCCAGCCGCACTTATCACAAAATATAAGCGGAATCGGCTCGCCCCAATATCTCTGGCGTGAAAAAACCCAGTCACGAAGCTTATAGTTTACTTGTCTTTTTCCGATACCTTTCCCTTCAAGGTAATCAATAATGGCTTTTATTGCATCACTAACCTTTAATCCTGTCAGTATTCCGGAGTTTACCAAAACACCGTCAGAAACATTTGTAAAGGCTTCTTCATTTACATCTTTACCGCCGGCAACAACTTCTATTATCGGAAGGTCGAATTTTTTTGCAAACTCCCAGTCACGCTCATCATGTGCCGGAACAGCCATAATTGCTCCTGTTCCATAGGTCATGAGGACATAGTCTGAAATCCAAATAGGAATTTCTTTTTCATTTACGGGATTAATTGCAGAAAGACCGCAAAGCTGTACACCTGTTTTTCCCTTTGACATCTCTGTTCTTTCGAATTCCGATTTTTTTGAGGCAGTTTTCCTATATTCATCAACATCAGAAAAATTGGTTATTTTATCACGAAGCTTATCTATCATGGGATGTTCGGGCGAAAGCACCATATATGTCGCACCGAAAAGCGTATCGGGACGTGTTGTATAAACAGTCAGCTTTTCATCAGCATCTTTAATGCAAAAAACAACCTCGGCACCTTCACTTCTGCCTATCCAGTTTTTTTGCTGGGTTTTTACTTTTTCAATATAATCAAGGTCATCAAGGTCATCTATAAGCCTTTGCGCATATTCCGTTATTTTAAGCATCCACTGGCTTTTGCGCTTTTGAACAACCTCGCCGCCGCAACGCTCACAAACACCGTTTACTACCTCTTCATTCGCAAGCCCAACCATGCAAGATGTACACCAGTTTATTGGCATTTCCTGTTTATATGCAAGGCCTTTTTCAAAAAGCTTCAAGAAAATCCACTGTGTCCACTTATAATAGTTTTTATCTGTGGTGTTTACTTCCCTTGACCAGTCAAATGAAAAGCCTATGCTCTTAAGCTGTCGTTTAAAGTTTTTAATGTTTTTTTCCGTTACAATTCTCGGATGAATTTTATTTGCAATAGCAAAGTTTTCAGTGGGCAGACCAAATGCATCCCACCCCATTGGATATAAAACATTATATCCCTCCATCCTTTTTTTTCTTGCCAAAATATCTAAAGCCGTGTAGCTTCTGGGATGCCCTACGTGAAGGCCATGCCCCGAAGGGTAAGGAAACTCAACCAATGCGTAAAACTTTGGTTTTGACATATCCTCTCCGGCGACAAATGTATTGTTTTCGTCCCAATAATTCTGCCACTTCTTTTCAATTTTGGAAAAATCGTAATTCATTATATTTAACCCTCTTTCGGAATTATCATCAGTCAAAATTTCCAGTAATCGTCACAGCATCTCCCCAAAGATGCTCAAGATTATAAAAATCACGTATCTCATTTTTAAATATGTGCACAATTACTCCGCCATAATCAAGCAAAATCCATGAACAGCTTTTGTAGCCTTCTATTCTTAAAGGAGATATACCTTCCTCCTCTGTTTTCTCTAATACATTATCAGCAAGCGCCTTAACAAGAGTTGTCGAACCTGCTGAACAGATAACAAAATAATCGCTTATTGTTGTAAGATCTGATATATCCAGTATTTTTATATCCGTTCCCTTTTTATCATAAAGCGATTTCGCAACATTTTGCGATAGTTTTTTAGAGTCCAAAAACCCACTCCCCCTTTTACACTATTTAATTAAGATATTATACCTCATTTTTTCCATTTTGTAAACATGTTTTTCTAAAATATAATTAAATGTT
>CAZUVQ010000026.1:0-18918 GCA_964623915.1 uncultured Oscillospiraceae bacterium | reverse complement strand
AAGCGCAAGAAAGGCCTGACCTCATATATCTTGAAAAATTGCCGGTATTTAACCCTGACGGTACAATTAAATTCTAAAAAAAAAGCCGCAAAAAGCGGCTTTTTTTAGATATATTTGAAAAATTATTTTTGTTTTGGCTTAAAAATTACTCCTGTTAAAAAACCGAACAATATTGCAGCAGAAAGGCCAAGTGATACCGATAAAAGGCCGCCTTTTAATACACCGATAAAACCTTCTTCTGCAACTGCTTTTTTTACACCTTCAAAAAGTGTATAACCAAAACCTGTTATAGGAACAGTTGCGCCTGCCCCTGCATAATCAACAATTGGTTGATATATTCCCAAAAGAGACAAAATAACTCCGGTCACAACAAAGCTGACAAGAATTCTTGCGGGCGTCAGTTTTGTTTTATCTATTAATAATTGTCCTATAAGACAAATAAAACCACCCACCCAAAACGCATTAAAATAATCCAAAATAATGCACCTCCAATTGTATTTTGATTAAAATTGGGCAATAATATACATACTATCGATGTTTTTAAACGCTGACAAAAACCGTTGTCATTTACAAAAATAGAAAGGCTATGGATATTTTTATGTACATTATCGGATTATTATTGGCATTGGCATTATTACCCGGAATAATACTTATGATTTTGGTTTATAAAAAAGACAAAATTGAAAAAGAGCCGATGGGATTACTCTTGCTTCTTTTCGTGCTTGGAGTTATCTCATGTTTTCCCGCAAGCTTTATTGAAAGTGTTTTAAGTAGGCCTATCAGCAGACTGTTCGGAGAGGGTTATTTTTATCATTTTGTAAATGCTTTTATAGGGGTTGCTCTGATAGAAGAATCGTGTAAATTTATTTTTTTGAGAAGCTTTACATGGAGAAACGTCCACTTTAATTACAGGTTTGACGGTCTGGTTTATGCTGTCTTTGTGTCCCTTGGTTTTGCTGCATATGAGAATATTTTATATGTCTTCAATTATGGATTTGTAACGGCGTTATATCGTGCGGTAATTTCCGTTCCGGCACATATGATGTTTGGTGTTTTCATGGGTATTTATTATGGTATGGCAAGGCACTCTGCAAACAATTTCGCTCCGCAACATGCAAAAAAAGTAAGTTTTTTGGCTGTTTTAATACCAACACTTATCCACGGTTTCTTTAATTTCTGTCTTTTTACAAACAATGCATTTCTCGTAATTGTATTTTATGCTTTTGTTATGGGTTTATATTATATAGCTTTTAAAAATGTAAACAAACACTCAAGAAACGATTATCGTATAATATGACAAGAAAAAATCACAGTAATACAGCGGTGCAAAGAGAATACTCGGCACCGCATTTTTATTGACATATTTTATGGAATATGGTATAGTTTAGTAAATAGATATAATAGGATTAAAATATGCTTTTTCAAGGCATAATTAATTTATTGAATGTACAAGAGGTGCTTTAATGCAAAAACTAATCAGGGATGAGCTTGAATTGTTTGTCAGAGGTGAAAATTTTCGTTCCTATGATGTGTTTGGTTGCCACAAATGTGATGGTGGGTTTGTTTTCAGGGTATGGGCACCAAATGCAGAATCCGTTCGTCTATGCGGCGATTTTAATGACTGGAATACAGACACTAAACCAATGAAAAACATAGGTTTTGGCGTATATGAACAGGTTCTCCCCGAAGCTAAAATTTTTGATAATTACAAGTATTATATAGAAAAAAAAGACGGCGGATTTATTTTTAAAAGTGATCCTTACGGTACTCATATGTGCACAAGGCCTGAAAATGCAAGTAAAGTTTATGATATTGAAGGCTTTTTATGGGAAGATGATGAGTATATTAAAAAAACTAATAATTCAAATATACTGAAAAAACCAGTAAATATCTACGAGGTTCATTTGGGCTCATGGAAAAACCATTCTGACGGTCATTACTTAAATTATGAAGATGCCGCGGACAGCCTTATTGATTACGTTTTATATATGGGCTACACACATATCGAATTAATGCCGCTTGGAGAATACCCGTATGACCCGTCATGGGGCTATCAGGTAACAGGATACTATGCGCCCACTTCAAGATACGGTACGCCAAAAGATTTTATGTCCTTTGTCAACAAATGCCATAAGGCAGGTATTGGTGTGATTCTTGATTGGGTGGGGGCTCATTTTCCCAAAGACGAAAATGGATTGTATGAGTTTGACGGCAGCTGCCTTTATGAATCCGACGATAAAGTTATGAATGAGCATCCGGACTGGGAGACAAGGATTTTTAATTTCAAGAAAAATGAGGTAATATCATTTCTCGTTTCAAATGTTTTGTATTGGCTTGATAATTATCACGTTGACGGAATACGAGTTGATGCGGTTGCATCAATGATTTACCTTGATTACGGTAGGCAAGACAGTTTCTGGCGCAGAAACAAATATGGTGACAATAAAAACATTGAAGCAATTGAATTTTTGAGGACATTAAACAGGGAAAGCTTCCGCTTCAAGCCCGGTGTAATGATGATAGCTGAAGAATCAACTGCATTTCCGCTTGTCACAAAACCCGGCAACGTGGGCGGCCTCGGATTTAATTTTAAGTGGAACATGGGCTGGATGAATGATATGCTGACTTATATGTCAAAAGATCCCCTATTCCGTAAAGGTATTCACGAGCACATTACCTTCTCACTTACATATGCGTTTTCGGAAAATTATATGCTTCCGTTATCGCATGACGAGGTGGTACATGGGAAATGCTCAATGATAGAGAAAATGCCCGGAGATTATGATGATAAGTTTGCAAACCTTCGTGCTTTTTACGGATATATGATGACACACCCCGGGAAAAAACTGATGTTTATGGGAAATGAATTTGCTCAGTTTATAGAGTGGGACTACTCAAAGGAACTTGACTGGATGCTGCTTGAATTTGAAAAGCATAAAAAAATGCAGGATTACACGCGTGACTTAAATCATTTTTATCTTGAAAATCCAAGCCTTTGGGAAAACGATACTGACTGGAATGGTTTTGCATGGATAACTTCAGATGACAGGGATCAAAGTGTTATTGCTTTCCGCAGAATAAGTTCAGACGGTGATGAAATCATTGCCATTTGCAATTTCTGCCCTGTAACAAGAGTTGATTATAAAATAGGCGTTCCATATTATGCAAAATATAGACCTATTATGTCAAGTGACTTTAAAAAATATGGAGGCAGTGGATTGCCTCTGCGTACAGTAAAAAGCAGACGAGAGGGAATGCACGGTTACGACTATTCCATAAGTCTTCGGGTACCAAAAATGTCTACCACGTATTATAAAATAGAAAAAATGTAATATAATATTTTTTAGGGGAGGAAGAGGTATGGCAAAAAAAGGTAAAGAATGTATCGCAATGCTCCTGGCAGGTGGTCAGGGTTCAAGGCTTTCGGTCCTCACGGAGAATACGGCTAAGCCGGCAATCCCTTTCGGAGGCAAATACAGGATTATAGACTTCCCCTTATCCAATTGTGTAAATTCAGGAATTGATACTGTCGGTATTTTAACGCAGTATATGCCCCTTGAGTTAAACGAATATATCGGCAACGGTCAGCCTTGGGGGCTTAACAGAAATTTCGGCGGCGCACGTATTCTGCCGCCATATGTCAAGAGCAAAAATTCTGAATGGTATAAAGGTACGGCAAATGCTGTTTTTCAGAACTTCCATTTCATAGAACAATACAACCCTTCTTATGTAATCATTCTTTCTGCTGATCATATTTATAAAATGGACTATTCAAGAATGCTTGATTTTCATAAGAAAAAAAATGCTGTCTGCACTATTGCTGTTATTGATGTGCCTATTGAAGAAGCATCAAGATTCGGTATAATGAATTTAAATCCTGACGGTTCTGTTTATGAGTTTGAAGAAAAACCTGAAAATCCAAAAAGCACCAAAGCTTCAATGGGCATTTATGTTTTTGACTGGTGCGCATTGAAAAAATATCTAACAGAAGATGATTCCAAAAAACAATCAGACCATGATTTTGGTAAGAATATAATTCCCAATCTAATAGCAGATGACCAGAGAGTATTCGCATATCTTTTTGACGGTTATTGGAAAGATGTGGGTACAATTGAAAGCTTATGGGAAGCAAATATGGACCTATTGGGAAGTGGCTGTGAGTTCAGGCTTAAAGATGTAAAGTTTAAAATCTATGCGAGAAACTATGCTAAACCTGCAAGCTACATAGCACCTTCTGCTGTTATCAAAAATTCTTTTGTCGCAGAAGGCTGTGAAATTTACGGATTATTGGAAAACTCTGTTATTTCAACAGGCTGTGTAGTTGAAGAAGATGCAATAATTAAACATAGTATAGTGATGCCCGATTCCACAATAAAACGAGGTTCAAAAATAAATTATTCAATAGTAGGTCAGAATGTTGTTATCGGAAGAGATGCTATTGTTGGGGAAATCCCCGAAAAAAACAGTAAAACTAAAGGTATAACCGTTATTGGCAAAGACAAAAAAGTAGAAGATAGCTGTAGAATAGAAGCATCTGAAATAATATGATGAGGGCAGCTCTTACAATAAAAATTAAGGAGGGTCACTTTGAAGGTAGCAGGTATTATTTTTTCCAATATTTATGATAAGGCATTCGGAGAATTGACGAGAAATAGGACTGTTGCATCCCTACCCTTCGGAGGAAGATACAGGCAAATTGATTTTGCTCTTTCTAACATGGTAAATTCAGGAATTACTCATATCGGGCTTATAACAAAATATAATTATCAGTCACTTATGGACCACCTTGGAAACTGTGCTGAATGGGACCTTGACAGAAAAAATGGAGGTTTATTTATTCTTCCGCCTTTTTTGACCGGTCAGACAAGCATATACAGGGGAAAGTTAGAAGCTCTGAGTGTGGCTATGTCCTTTTTCAGCAAGATTGACCATGATTATATTGTTATGATGGACAGCACAACTCTTTGCAATATTGACCTTGAGGAATATGTTGAGCAACACGTGGAATCAGGTTGTGACATAACGGTTATATCATCAAAGGTAAGTGCAAATTCTTCAATAAAATATGATTTGCTGCTAAAATCTGACAGTACTATGAAAGCAGTGGACGCTGTTGTGAAAAGTTGTGCGGACGATGATATGTATGCCGGTCTTGGGATTTTTATTATTGACAGAAAACAATTAATAAAGGTTATTGAAGAAAGTGTTGCTCACGGAAAGCATCATTTTGAAAGAGAATATTTACTTGAAGAGTTCAACAAAAACAATATAAGCATAAATATTTGTGATTTTTCCGGTGTTGCTCTGCGCAATATGGATGTGCTTTCATATTTCAGAAACAGTTTATCGCTTTTAGATAAAAATATAAGGGCAGACCTCTTTTTGAGCGAAACGCCCATATACACAAAGGTTCGTGATGAAGCACCTACATTTTATTCGGATAAATCATGTATTTCCGATTGTGTTATAGCAGATGGTTGCCTGATTTGTGGCACCGTACAGCACAGTATTGTATTTCGAGATGTGAAAATTGGTATTGGTGCAAAAATCACCAATTCAATTGTAATGCAGGGCTCAAATATCGGCAAGAATGCGACTTTGGAAAATGCAATTATTGACAAAGATGTGACTATAACAGAAGGCACAAAGCTCATAGGCGCAATATCTTCGCCGATAATAGTGAGAAAGGGCGAAACTATATGAAAATTTTGTTTGCTGCAAGCGAGGCGGCACCGTATATTAAAACAGGTGGATTAGGCGATGTTATGGAAGCGTTGCCGGCAGAAATATGTAAAAAAACAGACGATGAGGTATGTGTTTTTCTGCCCTATTATAAAAAAATTAAATTTGAATCCGATTTTTGCATAGAATTAGTAAAGGATTTTAAAACAACACTTTCATGGCGCAACATTTATGTAGGCCTTTTTAAGGCAGTATCAAAAAATAAGAAATTAATATATTATTTTATTGATAACGAATACTACTTTAATAGGGATGATTTATATGGGTATTATGACGACGGCGAGAGATTTGCCTATTTTTGTAAAGCAGTTCTTGACAGTATTCAATATATAGATTTTGTTCCAGATATAATTCACTGTAATGACTGGCAGACAGCAGCCATACCAGTTTTACTGAATGCTTTTTATCGCAACAGTGAACTCTACGCAAAAATAAAAACGGTGTTCACTATTCATAACATTGAATATCAGGGGCAAGTGCCAGATTCTTTTATGGAGGAGATATTAGGACTTGACGAAAAATACATGCCTGTTTTGCACTTAGGTGACTGTGTAAACCTTATGAAATCCGCCATTGTAACAGCGGATAGAATAACAACAGTTTCAAAGACATATTCGTTTGAAATAAGAAATGCTTATTACGCTCATGGGCTTGAAGGTATTCTTTCAGAAAACGGTGAAAAAATAAGAGGCATAGTAAATGGCATAAACACATTACTTTATAACCCCAAGACAGATAATTGCCTTGAAAAGAATTATTCGGCAAATGATATATCGGGGAAAGCAGTCTGTAAACAAGCACTACAGCGTGAGCTTGGGCTGCCCGAAAGAGAGAATGTTCCTGTGGTTGCAATGATAGGAAGGCTTGTGGGGCATAAAGGACTTGAGCTTGTAAAATATGTCATTGGTGACATAATAGCAAGGGATATTCAGTTTGTTGTTTTAGGTACAGGCGACAAGGAATTTGAGGATTTATTCAGAAACTTACAGTATGCAAACAGCGAAAAAATGAGCATAAACATTAAATTTGACACATGCCTTGCAAACCGGATTTATGCGGGAGCGGATATTTTCCTTATGCCATCTAAAAGTGAACCCTGCGGCTTAGCACAGCTCATTGCAATGCGTTACGGCACTATACCCATAGTCAGGGAAACGGGCGGTCTTGTTGACACTGTACCGCCACTTAATGTTGTGACACTCGAAGGAAAAGGCTTTACGTTTAAAGGATATAATGCTCATGATATGTTAGGCGCAATAGACAGAGCCATAGCTTTTTATCATGAGGATAAGGATAAACTGTCAAAACTCATTAAAAAGCTGATAAAAACCGACAGCAGTTGGGACAAACCATCTATGGAATATATTGACCTATACAAAGAAATAACTTGAAGGGGATAGGAAATGGATTTAAAAAGTGAAGAAATTCTTGAGCTTATAGAAGAAACACTATTGAGAAAATTCGGTTGTGAATTAAAAGAGGCATCTAAAATTCAGATATATAAGGCAATATGCATAGTTCTTCGGATTATCCTTGCAACTTACAGAAAGTCATATCAGGATGACTTTACAAAGAAAGAGAAAAAACAGGTCTATTATATGTCAATGGAATTCCTTGTAGGAACTTCACTTCACAATAACCTTTTTAATCTCGGGCTTGAAAAGAAATTTTCCGATATACTTTGTGAGTATGGGGTTGATATTGAAGAACTGTATAAAATGGAGCCTGACGCAGGTCTTGGTAACGGCGGTTTGGGAAGGCTTGCATCCTGCTATATGGATGCTATGACAAGCATTGGTATGCCAATGACAGGCTTTTCTATCAGATATGAATTCGGAATATTTCGTCAGAAAATAGTTGACGGCTGGCAGATGGAGTTTCCTGATGACTGGCTAAATTTGGGTGACATTTGGCTTGTGCCGAGGGAAGATGAAAGCTATGAGGTAAAATTTGAGGGAGAAGTATCGGAATGGTACGAGGATGACAAATTTCATGTATCTCACCACAACTATAAATCAGTTACGGCAATTCCGTATGATATGTTAATTTCGGGCTATGATTCAAAGGCGGTTAACAAGCTTGTTTTGTGGAGTGCAAAGTCAGCTAACAGGCTTGATATGGGTGCCTTCTCACGAGGCGAATACGTAAAAGCACTTGAAAGCAATACAATGGCAGAGGTTATATCAAAGGTGTTATATCCTGCCGATGACCATATCAGCGGCAAAAGACTGCGCTTAAAACAGCAGTATTTACTTGTAAGTGCTTCGCTGCAAAGCATATTGGCTGCCCATATAAAAAAATACGGAAGCCTTGATTCTTTGCCCGAAAAGGTATCTATTCATATTAATGATACTCATCCTGCCCTTTGTGTCCCCGAGCTTATGAGAATATTGCTTGATGAATATGATTACAGCTGGGATGATGCCTTTGATATTACAACAAAAACACTCTCATACACTAACCACACAGTTATGAGTGAGGCACTTGAACACTGGAGTGAGTATCTTTTCCGTGAACAACTGCCCCGTGTATATCAGATTGTATGTGAAATCAACAGAAGGCTTTTAATCCGCCTGCAGGAAATATATCCCGGTGATTACGCAAAAATTGAATATATGGCGGCAATCTCCGGCGGTGAAATAAAAATGGCAAATCTTTGCCTTGCGGCATGCCATAAGGTGAACGGTGTTTCAAAGCTGCACACCAAAATTTTGGAAGAGAGTATATTCAGGGATTACTATAATATAGACAAGACAAGATTTATAAACGTAACAAACGGCATTGCTTACAGAAGATGGCTTTGCCAGGCAAACCCTGCCTTAACAGAGCTAATTACAGAGCTTATCGGTAAGGGATTTAAGAAAAACAGTATGGAGCTTGAAAACCTTCTAAAATATAAAGGTGACGCTGCTGTTTTGGATAATCTTTATGACATAAAGCATAAAAACAAAGAACGGCTTGCCGATTATATTTTAAAGGCCAACGGCATAAAAATAAATCCGTATTCGATTTTTGATGTTCATATTAAAAGGCTGCATGAGTATAAACGCCAATTACTGAATGTTTTGCAGATTATTCATATGTACAAAGCAATAAAAGATAATCCCTCGCTTGATATTCCGCCGAGAACGTTTATCTTTGCCGCCAAGGCTTCGGCAGGGTATTTTATGGCAAAGCAGATTATAAGGCTTATTGTGGCAGTTTCTGATATTGTAAACAATGACCAGCAGGTAAGAGATAAAATCAAAGTTGTGTTTATTGAGGATTACAAGGTATCCCTTGCTGAAATTATTATTCCGGCAGCGGATATTTCGGAACAGATTTCAATTGCGGGGAAAGAGGCCTCAGGAACCGGCAACATGAAGCTTATGATTAACGGTGCGGTAACAATAGGAACGCTTGACGGAGCCAATGTTGAGATATTTGAACAGGTGGGCAATGAAAACATGTTCCTTTTCGGGCTTCGTGCAAATGAGGTAGAGGAGCTTTGGAGGCGAGGATATGACCCGCTTTATTATGTGAGGCAAAACCCCGAGCTTGGAGATATCATACAAATGCTTATGTCCGATTTCTTCGGTTCAAGATTTGATGATATAGCCAAATCACTTATAACAAATACTTTTGGCGTTGCAGATGCATATATGACACTTGCTGATTTTGACGATTATGTAAGAGCTCAGAGAGAGGTATCTGAAGCTTACATGAACCGTGAGCGTTTTCTTGGGATGTCTCTTATAAATATTGCTAAAGCAGGTATTTTTTCCGCCGACAGGTCTGTGACGGAATATGCAAAAAATATATGGGGAATGATGTAGGATTGAGGATTTTATTTGACAGCAAATCGGAAATACACAAAAAGCCTTTCGGCTGCATCAAAACGGATGAATGCGTATTAATGTCAATCCACATTCCAGGCAGCTGTAAAACAAAAAAAGTTTTTTTAAAGCTTGAGGGCGAGGACGGCTTTGCCCTCAAAGTGCCCTTTAAAAGAAACGGCGGTTACATTGATTATGAGATATATGATGTCAGTTTTTCGCTGTTTAGCCAAGGGCTATATTTTTATAATTTTGTAATCGAAGCAGAGGAATCCACTTTTTCGCTTTTTCGTGTTGATTATGATAAAACCAATATGGAGGAGGGCGAAAAGTGGCAATTAACCTGTTACGATAAAAATTATGTTCCGCCTTATGATTTTTACGGGAGAATTTTTTATCAGATTTTCCCTGACAGGTTTAACATATATGGGAAGGAACTTACCGAGGATAAAATGAAACCCTTTTGGGTTCACGATAATAAATCTGACACGCCGCATTATTTGCCGGATATAAACGGAAAAATTATAAACAATGATTTTTATGGCGGAAACCTTGCCGGCATAACTGAAAAGCTTGATTATATTAAAGAGCTTGGCGTTGGTGCAATTTATTTAAACCCCATATTTTTAGCTTATTCAAACCACAGATACGACACTGCGGATTATAAAAAAATTGACCCGATGCTTGGCAGTGAGAAGGATTTTGTAAGGCTTTGCGATGAAGCGCACAATCGAGATATTAAAATAATTTTAGATGGTGTATTTTCGCATACAGGGTCTGACAGTATTTATTTTGATAGAAATAACAGGTTCGATACAGGTATTTTGTCAAATGAGAATTCACCTTACAAAAGTTGGTTTTCTAAAAATCCTGTAACCGATGACTATTCATATTGGTGGGATGTCGATACACTTCCTTGTACAAATGAGCTCGATGAAAGCTATATGGATTATATTATTTTTGGAGAGGACAGTGTTATTGCGCATTGGCTTAACTTGGGGGCTGACGGTTTCAGGCTTGATGTGGCTGATGAGTTGCCTGATGAATTTATTGCGGCTTTTCATAAAAGAGTTAAAGAAATCAAACCCTTTGCAATAGTAATTGGCGAGGTATGGGAGGATGCTTCAAACAAAATAAGCTACGGAAAAAGAAGACGATATTTTGCCGATTCTGAGCTTGATTCTGTGATGAATTATCCATTCAGAAATGGTATAATAAATTATTTAAACGGCGGTAATGCAGATTATTTTGCAAAATGCATCAACACTTTATGTGAGAATTATCCAAAACCTTGTGTTGACAGTTTGTTGAATAGCCTCTCAACGCATGATACGCCGAGGATTTTAACACTTTTGGGCAGCAGCAGTAAATATGACAAAAGTATAAAAGCACATAAAAGGCTCTCAGAAGATGAACTTGAAATTGCAATCAAAAAGGAAAAGGCAGCGGCTTTTATTCAGTTTATTCTGCCAGGCTGTCCTTGTATTTATTATGGTGATGAAGCCGGCCTTGAAGGCTATGAAGACCCATTTAACAGACGGTTTTTCCCGTGGGACAATATTAATCATGAGCTTTTAGCGTTTTATAAAAGCCTTGGAAAATTGAAAAACTCAAGAAAAGAGTTAAAAGACGGTTTTACAGTAGCATCAGGAGAAAATGGAATATTGACAATTAAGAGAGGAAGCCTCACCGCAACAGTCAATTTAACAGATGAAATTTATCCGGCTGAATATGGAAAAATAGTCTTTTATGGTGGTTGCCATGAGCAAAACGGCAGGCTTGTTCTTTGTAAATATGGGTTTGTTTTATCTGAATAAGCTTTTATAATTGGAGTGACAGACATGGATATTGAAAAATTAAGAGAAAAAATAAACTATCACAGCAACAGGTATTATGTTTTGGATAATCCTGAGATAAGTGATAGCGAATATGATTTACTTATGCAGCAGCTGAAAAAAGCCGAAGAAGAACACCCCGAGCTTATAACACCTGATTCTCCCACAATGCGTGTGGGGGGTGCTGCGTTGAAGGGGTTTGAAACTGTAGTTCATGAGGTAAAAATGGAAAGCCTTAATGACTATTTTTCCTTTAATGAGCTGAAGGAATTTGACACAAAGCTGTGCGCTGCTTTGGGGTTTACTCCCGAATATGTTGTGGAACCGAAAATTGACGGCCTTTCCGTGTCACTTGAATACGAAAACGGTTTTTTTGTGAGGGGCTCTACAAGAGGAGATGGCGAGAGGGGAGAGGATGTTACACAAAACCTTAAAACGATTAATTCTATTCCCTTAAAGCTCTCCAAAAACATACCTTATCTTGAGGTCAGGGGCGAGGTATTTATGCCGAGGGCAAGCTTTGCACTGCTCAATGAACAAAGAGAAATAACGGGTGAGAGCATTTTTGCAAATCCCAGAAATGCGGCGGCAGGCTCTCTTCGTCAGCTTGACCCATCAATTGTGGCAAAAAGAAAGCTTGATATATTTGTTTTTAATATTCAGAGGGCGGAGGGCTTTGATATAACACTTCACTCTGAAGGAATTGCCGAATTATCAAAGCTTGGCTTTAAAGTAATTCCTATAAAAGAGACATATAACAGCATAAAAACGGCTATTGAGAGGATCATGGAAATAGGGAAAGTGCGTGATGCGTTGCCCTATGATATTGACGGTGCTGTTTTAAAGGTCAATGACATTGCAACAAGGCAAAAGCTTGGCAGTACATCAAAGTTCCCAAGATGGGCGGCGGCGTTCAAGTTTCCTGCCGAGGAAAAGGAAACAACACTTACTGATATAGTTTTGCAGGTCGGCAGAACAGGGGCAATAACACCCAATGCAGTGCTTGAAACCGTAAATATTGCAGGAAGTAATGTAAGCCGTGCAACACTGCACAATGAGCAATATATTATAGATAAAGATATAAAAATAGGTGATAGAGTCATAGTGCGCAAAGCGGGAGATATAATTCCTGAAATTGTAAGAGTTGTTATTGAAAAGAGAAACGGGGATGAAAAAGCATTTTATATGCCACATGAATGTCCCGTTTGCAGTGCTCTCTTATACCGAGAAGAGGGCGAGGCGGTATATCGCTGTACAGGTGAGAGCTGCCCTTCGCAAAAAGGCAGAAAAATTATTCATTTTGCATCAAGGGATGCCATGGATATAGAGGGAATGGGACCGTCATTAGTTTATAAACTGCTGGACAACAATGTTATCAGCGATACGGGTGACATATATTCTATTAAACCCGAACACATATCAACTATGGAAAACATGGGTGAGAAAAGTGCGCAAAATTTAATCAAAGCTATTGAAAGCTCAAAATCGCGTGATTTGTCATATCTTATATTTGCCCTTGGAATAAGGCATGTAGGCAAGAGAACCGGCGTTATTTTAGCAGAGCATTTTGGTACTCTTGATGCACTCATGAATGCACGGGAAGAAGAAATAAGTTCGATATATGAAATCGGAAATAAAATAGCCGGAAGCATAGTGAATTTTTTCACTGACAAGGCAGTGCTTGAAAACATTGAAAAACTTAAAGCGGCCGGCGTAAATACAACATATAAATCAGAGAAAAAGGGCAATTTGTTTGAAGGAAAAACCTTTGTGCTGACGGGAACACTTGAAACACTGACAAGAAATGATGCCACCAAAATAATCGAAAAACAGGGCGGCAAGGTTTCAGGAAGTGTTTCAAAGAAAACAGACTACGTTGTAGCAGGCACAGAGGCAGGTTCAAAATTAGATAAAGCACAGGAATTAGGCATAACAATAATAAATGAGCAAAATTTTTTAGAAATGGCAGGTGCATAAAATGAATTTCAGAGACGAATTTGTAAGCATTTTCAAAGAAAAAATTAAAAGAGAGGGAGCGGATAAGCTGCTTGAATACCTTGAGTCATCTTCAAGCGATTTTTTTGAGGCTCCTGCATCAACGAGATTTCACGGCTCATACGAGGGTGGGCTTTGCGAACACAGTATAAATGTTTATAAATGCTTAAAAGCTTACCTTGAAAGAGAACGTGTACGGGATATATATTCTCTTGAATACTCTGATGAAGCAATAGCAATTGTTTCTCTTTTGCATGACCTTTGTAAAATCAAGTGCTATAAAAAAGGTACACGTAATGTAAAGCAAAACGGAACTTGGGTACAAGTGCCTATTTATGAATATGATGAGGAATTTCCGTACGGGCACGGAGAGAAATCAGTATATATTATTTCGGGTTTTATGCACCTGACAAGGGAAGAAGCAATAGCTATTAGATATCATATGGGGTTTTCTACAACGGACGAGGTTAGAAATGTGGGCAACGCCTTTGAAAAATATCCGCTGTCATTTGCACTTTCAGTGGCTGATATGGAAGCTACATATTTTCTTGAAAGTACAGTTTTGGATTAGTTGTAATACATCCGACAGTGAGTTTGCACTATCCAGTATTTAGTTCGCTATTGACATTACTTGTATAATGAGTTAAAATTATATAATAAACTTGAAGGGAGAAAAACTTTGAAAAAGCAAAAGAATTACCCTTATTACAACGTAGTGCCTTTTGATTCTATTTATGAATTGATTAGTACAGCAGCCACAGAATCGGCAGACAATATAGCTTTCAGATATAAAACAGGTCATAACTCCGAAATTACCGATATCAGCTATAAGCATTTTTTCAGAGATATTATGTCTTTGGGGGCAGCACTTTCAGAAAAGGAGCTTGATAAGAAGCATATTGCATGCATCGGTGATAACAGCTATGAATGGCTGACAGTGTATTTGACAGGCCTTGTTTCTGATGGTGTCTTTGTGCCTTTGGATAAAGAGCTTCCCGATGCTGATATTTTAAATGTCGTTCTTCACAGTGATTCCGAAGTGATTTTTTGTTCTTCCAAATATGAAAAGCTTTTTATGTCAAATGCAGATAAGTTGCCTATGATTAAAGCATTTATTTGTTTTGATAGGGAAGAGGATGAGGGAATTTTTCTTTCATACAATAAGTTTTTAAATCATGGTATTGATCTTTATGAAAAAGGCAATAAATTCTGCACTGCACATGAAGACACAAAAAAACTTAAAATGATTGTTTATACATCAGGAACTACAGGAATGGCTAAAGGTGTTATGCTATCTGAGTTTAATCTTGTATCAAGCGTATATCACGGTCTCAGGGTTTCTACAGTTTATGACACGTGTTTATCTGTGCTTCCCTATAACCATACATATGAGGCAGTTTGCGGTACACTGGTAGGTCTTCATATGAGAGGAACTTGTTGCATTAACGAATCATTAAAGACTGTTGCATCAAATCTTCAGCTTTATAAGCCAAGCTATGTTTTATTGGTGCCTGCATTTGCCGAGAATTTCTATGCAAAGATTATGAAAAATATCAGTAGCACAGGCAAAGAAAAATCTTTTAATATGGCTGTAAAATTAAGTGGTTTTTTAAGAAACATAGGAATAGATTTAAGAAAAAAGCTTTTTGCTGATATACACAAGGTTTTCGGCGGCAGAATGATAAAAATTGTTTGCGGCGGCGCACCCATAAGGCCTGAAATTGGAAAGTTTTTTGATGATATAGGTATAACGCTTATTAATGGGTACGGCATCACAGAATGTTCGCCCCTTGTTTCTTGTAACAGGGATTATTATAATGATCCAAGCACCGTTGGCGTCAAGCTTCCTTGCCTTGATATAAGGCTTGATGATATAAACGAAGATGATAACGGGGAAATCATGGTAAAGGGTGACGTGGTAATGCTCGGTTATTATAAAAATGAAGAAGAAACAAATAAAGTTATGAAAGACGGTTGGTTTGCAACCGGTGATTTTGGTAAAATAAATGATGAAGGGCAATTGACAATCACTGGCAGAAAGAAAAATCTTATTGTATTGAATAACGGTAAAAATATATATCCTGAAGAAATAGAAAATTATATTATATCAATTCCTCAGGTTAAGGACGTTATTGTTTATGCCCCTAAAGATGGGAATGAGGAAAAACACTTATCTGCCGAGGTTTATCTTGAAGAAGAAATGTCACTTGATGAACTTCACTCCGAAATCAAGGCAAAGCTTGCAGAGCTTCCTTCATACAAGCAAATCAGAGATGTTATAATAAGAGAAGAAGAATTTGAAAAAACAACCTCAAACAAGATAAAACGTGCAAAATATAATTAAGGAGTTTTAATTCTTATATTTATACTGTAATAAAACCCCCTTTTTGGTCATACATTTTATTATGAGAATGTATCCTTAAGGGGGCCTATTTCTTGAAATTGTATATTGAAGAGCGCGCTGAACAATTTGGAAACTATATAATATCCGAAAAATCCACTGTAAGAGATACTGCAAGCGTTTTTGGAATAAGTAAAAGTACGGTACACAAGGACGTGGTCGATAGACTTCCACAGTTCAACAGGAAGTTAGCCGAACTGGTCAGAGAAGTGCTTGAGGAGAATAAATCTGAAAGGCATATCAGAGGAGGCATAGCAACAAAAAATAAATATAAGAAACTAAAAGAAAAGGGCTAACAAATAAAGTTAGCCCTTTAAGATTGCAGATATTTTAGCCGAGCCTTGCTACCAAAGCATTGAGCTGGCTTGTTAATTCCGTCGGGAGTTTATCGCTAAACTGATTAAAGAATTCTTTAATACCCTCAGCTTCCGAAGTCCAAACATCTTTATCAACGCTTAAAAGCTCATTAATGGTTTCATCGTCAATATCAAGACCTGTGAGGTTTAAATCACTGGGTTTTGGCAGATAACCGATGGCAGTTTTTACTGCGTCTGCCTTGCCGTCACATCTGTCAAGAATCCAGTTCAATACTCTCATATTGTCTCCAAAACCAGGCCACATAAATTTACCCTCGTTGTTTAGGCGGAACCAGTTTACATGGAAAACCTTCGGAGGATTAGGGATTTTTTCGCCCATTTCAATCCAATGCGCAAAATATTCACCCATATGGTAACCTGCAAAGGGTTTCATTGCCATGGGGTCACGTCTAACAACACCAACTGCACCTGCTGCTGCCGCAGTTGTTTCAGAAGCCATTGTAGCACCTACAAATACACCGTGGTTCCAGTCAAATGATTCATATACGAGAGGAGCAGTTTTTGCCCTTCTGCCACCGAATATAATAGCTGAAAGAGGAACGCCTTCTGGGTTTTCAAATTCAGGTGAAATACAGGGGCACTGGCTTGCGGGAGCTGTAAATCTTGAATTTGGATGTGCGCCTTTAACGCCGGTTTCAGGTGTCCATTCCTTGCCTGTCCAATCAACACCGTGTGCCGGAACATCTCCATCCAAACCTTCCCACCATACAGTATTATCATCCTTATGCAGAACATTTGTGAAAATTGTATTGCTCTTTGTGGTAGCAAGAGCATTGTAATTTGTTTTTGAAGATGTGCCGGGAGCAACACCGAAGAAGCCGGCCTCGGGATTTATTGCCCAAAGCCTTCCGTCTTTACCGATTCTGATCCACGCAATATCGTCACCAACCGTCCATACTTTATAACCCTCAAGTTCCTTTGGAGGAATAAGCATAGCAAGGTTTGTTTTGCCGCAAGCACTGGGGAATGCAGCTGCAACGTATTTTATTTCACCCTCAGGATTTTCAAGGCCTAATATTAGCATATGTTCAGCCATCCAGCCTTCCTGTTTGCCCATGTAGCTGGCAATACGGAGGGCAAAGCACTTTTTGCCAAGGAGAACATTTCCGCCATAACCGGAGTTAATACTCCAGATGGTATTGTCTTCAGGGAAATGAAGGATATATCTTTCTTTTTCATCTATATCCTTTCTTGCATGTAAGCACTTAACAAAATCACCGTCATCACCAATTTCATCAAGAGCTATTTTTCCGGCTCTTGTCATAATTGCCATGTTAAGCACAACATAAATACTGTCTGTCAGTTCAATACCAACCTTTGAAAACTTTGATTTAGCCGGACCCATAATATAAGGTACAACATACATTGTACGGCCAGCCATTGAACCGGCAAACAATTTTCCTACTTTGTCGTATGCTTCTGATGGACTCATCCAGTTATTATTTGGACCTGCATCATCTTTTTTTGTTGTGCAGATAAAAGTTCTATCCTCTACACGGGCAACGTCATTTACTGCGGTTCTGTGGAGATAACAGCCGGGAAGTTCTTTTTCGTCAAGCTTGATAAGCTCCTTTGTAACCTCGCATGCCTCTTTACGAAGGGCATCAAGCTGTTTTTCGCTGCCGTCTATCCAAACCACCTTATCAGGTTTAGTCAGACTTTGCATTTTCTCCAGCCAGTCTAAAACTTTTTTGTTGTGTGTCATATATAACACTCCTTTCATAATACCATAAAAACCTATTATACATTATAAAACATATTAGAGCAAATTGCAATATTATTTCACCATATTTTTGTAAAATTTGCAATTTTATTTAAGTAAACAATACAATAAGTTTGATAACTGAGCAAATTTTTGAATAGAAAGAGTTTCTCCGCGCGCTTTTTCATCAATACAAACCTCGGCAAAAGCTGCAAGTATTTTATCTTTATCAGCCAGTCCGCCATTTTTCAATGCATTTAAAAGTGTTTTTCTCCTTTGGGAAAAAGACGCTCTTATAACATTGAAAAAAAACTTTTCGTTTATAACCTTAACAGATGGTTCATTTAATACCTCAAGTTTAACTACTGCAGATTCAACGTTAGGTGGGGGGGTAAACGAATATCTGCTGACATCGCAAATTATTGATGGTTTAGAAAAGTACTTTACAGCTAAAGTGAACGCACCGTATTCTTTGCCGCCTTCATCTGCACATATTCTTTCGGCAACTTCTTTTTGTACCATGATAACTATATTTGTTAACGGAAGTCTATCCTCTAACAGCTTCATAATAATGGGGGTAGTTATATAATATGGAAGATTTGCAGCAACACTCACATTATTACCGCCGAATTTATCATTTATTAATGATTTAAAATCCGTTTTCAGTGCATCACCTTGAATGATTTCGATATTATTAAAACCTGTAAGGGTTTCGGATAAAACCGGTAACAGCTTTTCATCAATTTCTATTGAAACAACCTTCTCGGCTTTTGAGGCAAGTGCAGCAGTGAGAACTCCAAAGCCCGGTCCAATTTCTATAATGCCTTCGCCTGTTTCTACTGCTGCTTTCGTAACCTGAGCAAGAATATCATCGTCTAAAAGAAAGTTCTGACCAAGGCCATGTTTTAATTTAAAATCGTACTTATTACATAAGTACTGAATTGTTTTTTTGTCTGTTAATGAATACATATCAAACTCCCATTTTATTTTTTCATCATTGTGTCGATTATATACTAAAAATGTAAGTAAGTCAATTTATTTGGCTCAAACG
>CAZUVQ010000025.1:0-19477 GCA_964623915.1 uncultured Oscillospiraceae bacterium | reverse complement strand
CTGGAAGCTATACCATAACTGCGTCGGCTGGTGGTACGGCATATGACGAGATTATTCTTTCCATAGAAGATGCCACACCGCAAAGCAAGCTAACTTATAACGGACTGATGAAAAGGGGAGGCACGATATCCGGCGGTCTGACACTACAAATTGTCAATGACAATCCGAATTTGGAAAGATGTGATGTAATTGTTGCCGTATATGAAAAGGATGGGATTGCGCTTGGGGGCTTAAAAAAGATTTCCGCATCAATTAATATGGGAACAAGTAAAATTGATCTTGACATTTTATCCTTTTCCGTTGACCCCATTAAAACATACGTGGTAAGGATATTTAGTTGGACGGCTATAACTACGCTTAAGCCTATAGCTGAGGCTTTCATAACAGATGTTTAAAAAGTGTAGGAAAAATATTATCGTCCGCCTTGTTGTTAGTTGGAGCAATGTCCGCAAAGCAAATATATTAACCAATATCATGTTGTATGCAAAAAAGGTTGATTTTTAGAAATTATCGACCTTTTTGTGATGAAGAAAACTATCTGAAATATTTAAACAATTATAGTAGATAAACTACCACGTTAACCAAACCCCGAAAGTAGCACCCACGCAAACAAGTTCGCCTTTAGATATGTGTGGGTCACCACAAAAAAGGCCTGTAATCATAAGGATTACAGGCCTTTTTTGTGCTTTTTTGCAAGGAATTTTCAGCCAAACAATAAATTTGCAATCTTTTTTCATACATATTATAAATTTTTGTTGACTTATCAGAATATAGAAGGTACAATAATGTTTAGAGACTACGGTCTGTGACTGTGGTTTCAATAATGCAATTATATTTAAGGTGGTGTTTTAACATCAAAAAAAGAGAGCTTCAGGGGATAGAAACAAAAAACCGGATTATAAAATGTGCCCGTAAGCTGTTTCGGGAAAGAGGATATCATGCTGTAACTGTTGATGATATTATCAAAGATGCGAATTCCTCAAAAGGAGGTTTTTATACACACTTTAAAACCAAGGAAGAACTGCTGTTTAATATGGCACCCCTGGTCGACGATGCATACACAGCATTTTTAAAAATGGATATAAAGGCTGAAACTGTTATAGAAAAAATTGCATTATTTATAAAATATGTTTTAAATACTATTGCAGAGGAAATCGGTTTGGAATTCATTGCAGCAATTTATGCTTCCCAAATCAAGGATTTAACAACTCAGCGTTTTTTAATCTCTTCGGAAAGAACCTATTATCAAGTGTTTGGAACACTTATCGAAGAAGGAAAGGCTAAAAATGAAATTAAAACGGAGCTTTCGCCAGAGCACACCACCAAGCTTTTTACAAGCTGTATTCGCGGAGCGATTTATGATTGGTGCCTGAACAAAGGGGAATTTAATCTTGCTGATTACGGAATGGAAATAGTTTATATGTTATTATACCAGATTAAATCGGTATAACGAAAGGGGAATTTTAGATGTTTAAGAGAATAGCACTGATTACATTGAGCCTGTTTGTAATGCTTCAAAGCTTTCCTGTTTCTGCACTAAATTTGCAGGACTATGCAAGCGAGGAGGAGCTTAGAAATGCAATTGTTGGCGATGCCAAGTGGGTTGAGCAATTTCCTAACGGGCTTTTAAACTTTTTGGGTACACAGTTTGATATGATGGAAAATGATACTTTTCTGGAGATACCCATTGTGCGCCAGGGAGCTACTACTGGCAAGGTCAGCGTAGATTTTAAAGCCATTGATATCAGCGCAAAATATGGTGAAGACTATGTTATACGGCTTTATAACAACGCTTATAAAAATGAGGTTTTGAAAAGTGAAGAATCAACACCCTTGATTGAAACTCTTGGGGACAACACCTCTCTAAATATTAGTGAATCCGCTGCAAAAGGGGAGGCTAACGGCGAGCCTGAAATAATAACAGATGAAACGCCGCCGGAGAATAGTGACAAAACAGAGGAGACAGCACAAACACAGCAGGACGGCGAGCCTTTTTACACAGATTTGCCGGCAGCCGATGTTTCTTTCGGTGGGGGAATAGGTGGACAAACACATTCCTTAAGGCAGGTGCGAGAGGCGTATCTTGGAAGAAAAAGTGACCGTCCGGACTGGAAAGAGGTAGATGCAGGAACTGTTGAAAAACTCAAAAGCGAGTACGATACATTTTTATATAGTATGCCTGGCACAGAAGCGACAATTGAGTTTGAAGAAGGCGAGTACATAAAATACGTCTATATAGTTGCTCTTAATGATAAGCTTTCAGAGAGTGAGGAGCAAGTAATGCTTGCCCTGTCACAGCCAGAAGGCGGCGCAAGCCGAGGCGAATTTTACATGTCTTATGTAAACATTAAGGACGATGAGGAGAAGGAAAACTCCATATTTGAAGTAATAACACCCTCTGTAACTGCACAGGGTGACACTGCCACAGTTACCGTTAGGCGCAAGGGTGGATTGTATCAATATGCGTCGGTTATTGTTGGAACAGAGGAAGGCACAGCAATGCCGGGGGTGGACTATGAGCCGGGGTAAGTGAACAAAGTGTGATAATAAATGTATCTGACAATCCCGAAGGTGTTTCTGACAGGTATTTTACTGTTGCGCTTGACTATGAAAACGACAATGTCAATCACGAAAAGGCAAAGGCGGTCATAACACTTCCTACAAAAGAAATTGTAAAAAATTCCGATATTTCAAAAATGGATTTGGACGCCGCCGTAACGGAAAATACCAATGCGGAAAAAATAACTGAATATGGATATTCGGATAAAAAAGGAACATGGACATTAAGCGGAATGGATTTCAAGGAGGATTCAATCTCCATTTATGATAGAGTACCTGTAGACTACACAAGCGGACTAAAATATGAGATTGGCAGTCACGTATTAGTTGGAAATGCTTACCCTATCAGCAGCTTTGGTGGCGTTAATTCAGTTTCATATAAACTTTTTCAAACCGGTGGAAGACCATATTCATCGTCGTTTTCATTGGATAGAAACAACGATTTTTTTTCTTTTATTATTCGCCCTAAAGCTTTAAACAAACATTATAAACGGTATGACCAGGTTAGTGTTGTTTACTTTGAAGAAACTGATTTGTTTGATTCGGAAACTTGGAAAAATAGCAAAGAGCTTGTGTTCAGTGCAAAAAGTTGGTCGTACATTGGTTTATCTCAAGTCTATAATATAACTTTAAATTTAAAACAATTCAGCACTGAAATTCTACAAGCAGCAAAGCTACAAAAGAAAAAATACAACTTGATAAACGGGATTATTTCAAAGGGTGAGACGTATCAGGAATACATTCCGGGTAGTCTTTATGTTAAGGGTGTTTATTCCAATGTGGGCAATTACCAGGAATCTCCCGATAATCCAAAGGTGTACCGTTCTGACCGAATCGAGTTTGGATATCAGTACAGCTCCGATAATCCAAACGGTAAGTATGCAAGTTTTGCCGGATTTGAAATAAAAAACGGTAACAATTGGATTCCTTTTTCAGGCACAGAGCTTATATTAAATGCAGATTTTTTCAATAAGACAGGTATTATTGATGCTGTATTTAACGGAACCATTGCGATAAGACCGAGATTTGCAAAAATACCGACTACTATTCAGATAAATTTCGATGACAGGAATAACGGATGGTTAGAAAACGCTACTGATAAAAATAAAACAAAAAATACCTTTATATCTTTTGAAAATAGTGAGAATCCCTTCTTCATGTCAACCTTTGCGGACATTTACGTTGGGGATATGTTAGAAAATTTGACTGCAGATGTCACATATGCCACAAAACCACCTGTCTGGACTTCGTTTGGAGGGGATGGCTACTACAATTATACAAGTAAATATCTGACTCCGGAATGTATAATCGTGACAGAACTTGATGCAAACACAAAAGTAAATTATGTTTTTGAATATAAAAGAAATTCACTTGAGCTAAACTTTAGAGAGCCAAACCTTTCAATAACAGCCAATCCTAACACTTACAAACACCAAGTTTCACAGCCTGTATACAAATTGAATGATACCTCATATACATGGAGTGAATTCAAGGAACAGATTGACAGGGTATGGAACGATTCTGCGCAAAATCCTGTTTTTGAGATGCAATGGGATTATTTATTTAATCCGTCATTTCCTGACAAGGACGCCGAGAGGGAATTCGGTGAACCGCTCAAATCGTATCTGACAGTTTTTAGGGCAGACGGAACGCAGAGAGCGCAGTATGAAATAGCTTATGAGAACGATGCTTTCACTTTTTCCGGCAAACCTAAAGAATTGGGGTGGGAAATTGATGATTTTGCTACTCTTTGTATAGAGGGAAGCAAGAAGTTTGCAGGGACATCATGGCCCATGAAAACACAAGAGGTTGTAATTGATTTTCTGGCATCCTCACGAGATGGAATTATAGTTTCCACATCGGAAGGGAAACAGGCCGTCGCAGGAGGAATACAAATACCAGTGAGCATAGACAATGCCAACCCCCTTGCATATTACAAAATGCAGTCGATATTATCACCAGGGTTTATGGCAAAGTGGCAGGATAAATCGCCCGATATCAATGGTGATGGACAGTATGACAAAAGCGAGTATGAAAAGCTGTTAAAAAGGTTCAAAGCAATGGGTTTTGTTGATGAACGTTCTACAAAACTCGATTTCTTAGACGAAAAGGTTTATTACGGAAATAACTTTTCTTATAGACCGGGATATTTCAATCAGTCCAAAATTTACTATACCTTTGAAAGAAAACAGAGCGCAACAGTGTTGTGGAGTGTCGAGTTCGGTCTTTATGAAAATTATTCAACTGTATTAAATCCTGATGTAATGTCCATCGATTTGCCGATTAAGGATGGGGAAGTTTATATCAACGGCAAGAGAATTTATGATGATGATCCAGACGAGTTGATTGACGGGAAATACAAAGATTCTGACCCGGTATATCAGGATGGAAATTATTATCAGGGGCAACTTTTTTATAGGGGACAAACTTACAATTTCGCCGGGCAGGCAGGTAGTTTTACACAATGTTATTTTACCACCAGCAGTCTTGTGAAGCCCTATGACTTTCATGCTTATGCCATCAGCGGCAGTGATGAGAAAGACTTGGGGTTAAGTGAAAAAAACTCCACTGTTCCTATACAGGACAAAACAACTAAATTTTCCTATCGCATAAATGGTGCAAAAGCCGGAATTGTCCCCAATGATTCCAGAATTCGTATATATGACAACGACGGTAAAGTGTTTATGGATGTGCGTACAGGCGCGCCGTACGGCGAAGAATTCTCTTATAGCCTAAACCCGTTAGAGGAGAAAATCGAGCCCGGTTATACTATGAATATATCAGGGATTTTTGCAGATGGAGAGGGGGAAATTCTTCAGGAGTTCCCGGAGGTGCGTGTAGGGCTTGTTTTCACACAAGATTTAAAAGGGATTGATATAATTTCCTCATTTAAAACACCAATACAACCGATGGTTGAAATGATAGGGAAGATAACCAATGAATACGACTTGGGAATTGGTGTTGTAATGCCCGAAGGTGACCCTGAAGTTTACACAGACTTAAATGGATTGAAAAGAAAAACAAAAACATTATCCTTTGGCTTTGATGGAGATTATGTTAAAGAGTTTAAGGAGAAGGCAAAGGACGATGCCAATGATGAGAAGACCAGCAACAAAGAAGAATTAGAGAAGAAAACAGAGGACAAGGACAAAAATGCAGTAATTGCCGAGATCAATGAAAAAAAGGAAAATCCGAAGAAAAAATCCTCAGGCGGGGGAGACTTTCATATGACATATGAAATTTCCATAGCCATAACTTTGGAGCTTGGACAAAAACAGGGCGAGGACAAGCTTTGGACTGATGACGGATCATATTATTTTTCTTCACTTGTGCTTATGGCAACGGCAAAGGGTAATTACGAAAAGAGCAGGAACTTCATGACCCCTGTCGGAATACCGATTACGGTAACGCTTTCTGTCGGAGGGAGTGCAACTGCTATTATAGCCGCTGATGCAGACCATAAAGATCCGTATCATGTAAGGTACAAGTTGGATGGCAAGGATGGTAAAGTTTCGCTCAACCCTGCTGACTATGATGTATATACCACATTCATTATACAGCCTTATGTTACGCTTTCAGCAGGAAGTGGTTCCGACGACATTAAATTGGAGGTTTCGGGAACAGCCGATTTTAACTTTAAATTCACAGAACCGATTTTTGGCAATTCCGAAAGCTCGCAGGGCAGTGGAGAACTTGTTATGTCGGCAAAGCTTAAGCTGAAGATTTTATTTATAGAAAAAAGCTGGACGCTTTACAAAAGCAAACGTATCGACCTCTTTTCATATGGAAAAAGCTGGCAGGGAGCGATGGATTCCGTGCTGAATGACCCATATCAAGATTATCTCTATGAAAAGCTTGATTTAGTTTCAGATGAAGATATTATGCCACGCGATTACATATCAGAGAGAAGAGGCTGGAATACCGAGCTTGATGAAGAGTTGCCTCAGGGCGTAAAGAGCGGTGACGAAAATGTGCTTCTGACAGGCGCATATCCAAATCCTAATACCAAACTGTTAAAAATAGGTGAAGACAAAACACTTTTACTCTTTATTGATGACGATGCGGCAAGAGATGTTAGAAATCGAGCATCACTGATGTATTCAGTTATTGAGGGTCAGAGTGCTTCAGTGCCGTTGCCGATAGATGCAGATGGTACTTGGGACGAAAATCCGGACGTATTTATAGTTGGGGATAAGGTTTTGGTCAGCTGGTCAGATGCGGGCAGAGCATTTACCGCAGACGATACGCAAATAGATATTTTAAGCAGTATGAACATAAGCGGAGCATGGTTTGATGTGCAGGAAGAAAGCTTTGGTGAGCCTTTTGAAATTACAAAAACGGTTTCAGATGGCGATAATTATGCAGATTTGAATCCTAAGATTTCCTACGACACGGGCACAAAAAGGCTTATGGTTTATTACACCAAAACAGATTACGACAAGGTTTCGCATGACGAAGCTCCTGAGAAGCTTTATGGTGATCTTGTAAATGCTTACAGTGTCATTGCGTACCGCTATGCAGAAATTAATGAGGCGACGGGCAGTTTTTTATGGAACGAAACTTATTTACCATCAGAAAGTCTTGATGCTGAAAAATTTTACGGGCAGCGGTTTTTGTCGCTTGCACCTAAGGCTAAGATTGAGGAAACTGAAAATGAAATTGAGGGGGAACCTGTCACAATAGGCGAGGGGGAAGAGGCAGAAACGTTTACACCTACCTATACGGGTACAAGTCAGGTGGTTTTGCCATATGACGGGCTTGATGATCCACGCGTTGTTGAAATGGATTTAACCACTCATAATTCCCTTGCCGTTTTAGCATATATCATAGATGATGACAGTGATTTAAAGACGCAAGCTGACCAACATTTATATGTTCAAACATATAACTACGTGGACAACTTATTTTCGCTGCCGATAGAAATTACAAACAACGACACGAAAGACACACAACCAAGGTTTATTTATAAGGATGGAATAAATTATCTATATTGGTTGAGCGACGGCAATCTTGTCTATACAAATATTACTAATCTTTTATCGGGTGATGCCTTAAAAGAAGTTACTGCTCCGGGCAGTGGAGAGGTATTCTATATCATAGACAAAACAAATACCTCAAGGGATTCCCATATAATACCGGCGGTGCAGCAAGAACAGATGATTGATGAATATCAGATAGAAACGGATGGAGATTGTGTTTATGCATTCTGGACAGAGGACGGCATTAGCTATAAAAACGGTTTGAAGAAAGGGGACGAGGGAACTGACGACCCGGGAAATATCAATATGGAACGGCAGATTTTCGCCGCTTGCACAGTGCCGCAAACGGAGGGTGATGAGAGTTTTCCATGGTCAAAGCCGGTTCAGGTCACCACAGATGAGGGGCAAAGCTTTTCTGATTTATCTTTTGCGGTAACAGATGAGAACGTGTTTACCATAGCCTATGCAAGGCACAATCCGCAGTATGACCCTGATGCAGAATGTTTCACAAGCACTGGCTGTATACGCACCCTTGCTGTTAATACATATGTTATTACAAATGATTTAGAATTAGGGGATATTTCTTTAGATAAAAAATTTCCTTTGGCAGGGCAAAGTGTGTCAGTTACCACACAAGTGAAAAACACTGGTCTTAAGCCTTTTGAAGGGTATGAAACACAAGTTTTTGCAACTTACAACGGGCAGACTTTCTACGAGGGTGAATGGGTGCCGGATTCACAGGGAGGCGATTATATTTTAGGCGGAGACAGCGAAACTGTGACGGCAAGCTTTGTAATGCCGGATGACTTATCTGATGCGGAGAAAATGACAGTTGGTTTTCGTGTAAAAAGCGAAGATGAAATATTAACTTTTAAGGAAGAAAGCGTGAGCATTAAGCCGGATATACTCTTGCATATCTTGGAAAGCAAGCTTATAGACAGCGATAAAGCACTGATAAGCTTTGTGGCAGAAAATAATGGAAACAAGGCATTTAGAGACGTTTTTACCGTATCAGCAGGAAACAAGGTACTCCAAACGAAACCCATTAAGATTATTGAAGGGGAAACACGCACAATCTCTCTTGAGGTAAATCTTAACGGCACAAGCTTTGGTGAGCTTCAGACAGCAGAGGATGGCAGCAGATTTGACCTCCTTCCAATCACACTAAAATTCGGAGAGTTTGAGGCGAGCAAAGAGATTATAAGGCAAGTTTCGGCAGATGCAAATAAGGCTATAGACAGCGTAGAGAGTTTTTACATCAACAAAGACGGAAAACTGCTGTCTGATGGTGCTAAAATTACAATGGGTTATAATGATATTGTCACTCTAAAAAAGCAAATTGAAGCAGCAGAGGAAGAAAAAACATATCCGCTTGAGGTGGTCTATAAATCCTCAGCACCTGAGGTTGTGTCAGTTTTATCAAACGGGTTATTGGTTCCTATGTCAGCCGGAACTGCAACTATCACAGCGCACCTGCAACCTGAAAGTGAACAATCGGTTTCATATGAGGACGGCACATTTGAAGTCATAGATACCCCTTATACCGTACCGGATGGAGTGAAAAAGAAAATTGCCCTCACCGTAAACGTAAAATCAGGGTCGTCAGGAGGAAGCTATACCGGTTCAAAGGATGTATCTGATGAAAGCTTAGAAAATAAAAGCTTCAAAAGCCAAGAAAAGACCGAAGGTGAAAAGCTGATTTTAAGTGTGGATGAGAAATTATTTGCAAAAACACTTGCAAGCCTCAGCGGCACCTTAGTGGTGGATTCTTCAGGTGGTGCTAATGCAAAGCAGGTTGAAGTTACACTTACAGCCGAGAATTTAAATGCCCTTGCAGCAAGTAAAATCAATAGGCTAACAATCAACAGTATTGTCGGAAACATCTCACTTGACCGCAAAGCGATAGATGGGATAATGGAGAAAGCATCAGGAAAATCAGTTGTTATAACTCTTGATAACAAAGACAATACTTTTGAGTTAACACTTAAAACAGAAAATGATAGCATAGATTACTTTGGAGGTAACATCTTTGTAAGTATTCCACATACGCCAGATAACGTTGAGGATCCAAACAGTATTTTGGTATACCAAACAAATGAATCCGAAACTATAAAGCCGCTGATATATTCCTTGTATGATTTAAAAACAGGGAGAATCTTGTTTATGACAGGGGAAACAGGCAGATTTATTGTAAAACACAACAAAGTGTCCTTTTCTGATGATCTATCGTGGGCAAAGGAATACATTGATTTTCTAGCAGCAAGAGATATAGTAAAGGGTATATCCGAAGGCATATTTGATAAAGACAGAACTTTAACAAGAGCCGAATTTGTTACCATGCTGTCAAGGCTTGATAATACAGAGCTTACAAAAGAAACAACGCAATTTAAAGATGTTCCTTCCGGCATATGGTATGAAAAACCTGTGCAATGGGCATTGTTAAATCTCATTGCAACAGGCACTAGTTACGATACATTTTCGCCGGATAAAAGCATAAGCCGCGAGGAAATGGCGACAATGTTATATAGATATTTGGCATATGCTGGGTGTTCGCTACAAAAGGGTGCAGAAAAATTTGAAGATAGTGCTTCTCTCAGCGAATGGGCAAGAGAGGCAATTGATGCAATGCGAGCATCCGAAATTATGGTGGGAACAGGAGAAAACAAATTTGAGCCCCATAAAATATCAAGTAGGGCAGAGGCGGCAAAGGTTGTAGCAAAAATTATAAAATATAATTTGAAATAAAGTCAAAAAAAATTATCATCCGCCTATTTTTAGGGCGGATGATAATTTTTTTAATTATATAGAAATTTCATGTGAGATTGTATATAAATCATCATCAAATTCCTTTTTCATTTTAAGAGCTTCCTCTATATCATAATCAATAATATCTTCACCACGCATAACAACAACTCTGTTGCCGATACCTCTTTTTAAAAGGTGAACGGCATAAACGCCCATTCTTGTAGCAACAATTCTGTCCTTAGCCTTAGGAGAACCACCTCGCTGAATATAACCTAAAACAGTGGTTTTAGTTACAACTCCGGTTGCTTCCTCGATATCCTTTGCCATTTTTGTAATTCCGCCCTCATACTCTACACCCTCGGCAACAAGAATTATAAAATGCTTTTTGCCAAGACCTCGTGTATACTGCATTCGTTCAACAATGTCGTGTTTGAAATCAAGAGGCTTTTCAGGCACGAGAATAGCGGTAGCACCTGTTGAAATACCGGCATTTAAAGCAAGGTAACCGCAATGCCTTCCCATAACTTCAACGAGGCTGCAACGATCATGGGAATGAGAGGTGTCACGGATTTTGTCAACGCTTTCAATTATGGTATTCAAAGCAGTATCCACACCTATCGTATAGTCAGAACAAGAAATATCGTTATCAATTGTGGCAGGAACACCTACACAGGGTATTCCTGACATGGATAAATCCCTTGCCCCACGAAATGAACCGTCACCACCTATGATAACTATTCCGTCAAGGCCGAACTGTTTACATGTACGAACACCTTTTTCAATACCCTCTTTTGTTTTAAATTCCGGGCATCGTGCCGAATACAATACAGTACCGCCACGGTGCAGAATCTCAGAAACGGAACGGATGTTCATTAAAAACAAATCACCTGTAATAAGGCCTTCATATCCGCGGTTTATTCCAAAAACTTGAAGCCCCTGGGCAATAGCACTTCGGCATACTGCACGAACTGCGGCATTCATACCCGAAGCATCGCCGCCGCTTGTCATAACACCAATTCTTTTGATTTCGTCTGCCATTTTTTCGCCTCCGGTAAAAAATAATCAAACCTTAACTTTTTTTAATTTAACAAAGCGGGGAAGGCTGTTTTCCTTGTGAAGCTTAGTCTCGCCCTGTATCAACGGAAGAGCATAATCAATATACTTTTCATTTAGTCCATCTTTTGTTTCATTAAGCCACTCGACAGGAACTTTCTTTTCGGCATTGGCAACTTCATCAAGATTGAAAAGTTTGATATTGCATTTATAACTACCGTTTTCTGTTACTCTTTCAAAGCCTACCATCTTATCTGTAATACCGGCTATAGCATTTGTAACAGCAGCTTGTCCGGCTGAAAAGGATTCATCAATATCTGTTTGTGCAGCACAGTGTGCAGCACATCTTTGCAAAAGAGATAACTCAATGCCACGAACCTTAGCACCGGTTCTTTCTTTGACAATATCTGCCAAATATGCTGCAAGACCACCAAGCTGAGAATGACCAAAGCTGTCTTTTGTCTTTGCTAAATCTGCACCGTATTCTGAAATATATTTTCCGTCCTTATCCCTTATCCCTTCAGATACAACTACAATACATTTGTTTTGTTTTTTATAAATTTTTACAACACTTTCAAAAAACTTGTCAATGTCAAAAGCAACTTCGGGGAGATAAATAAGGTCGGGACCGTTTCCGTTGATATTTGCAAGTGCGGCAGATGCTGTCAGCCACCCTGCATTTCTACCCATTGCTTCAATTACTGTAATCATGCCTGTGTCATAAACACGAGCATCGTGGTAAACCTCCATAACTGAGGTCGCAATATATTTTGCTGCCGAGGCATAGCCAGGGCAATGGTCTGTCCCCGCAAGGTCATTATCAATTGTTTTGGGAATACCCATAACTCTGCATTCATAATTGTTTTCAAGCATAAATTTTGAAATTTTGTTGCAGGTATCCATTGAGTCATTTCCGCCGTTATAGAAGAAATAGCGAACATCATATTTTTTAAAGATTTCAAGAATTTTCTTGTAATCTGTATCGTCAACATCTGCACTCTTAAGCTTATAGCGGCATGAGCCGAGTGCCGAAGAGGGAGTATACTTCATAAGAGCAAGTTCGTCGGGATCTTCTGCGCCCATATCGATAAGGTTATCATTGAGCACACCTAAAATACCATTTAAAGCACCATAAACCTTTGTGATTTCCTCGCTGTCAAGAGCAGCTTTTATTGCACCATATGCACTTGCATTTATTACCGAAGTCGGCCCTCCGGACTGACCGATAATACACGCACCTTTAAGACTAGCCATAATTTTTCAACCTTCTTCCATAATATTTCTATTTTAATATACCATAATTTGTGATTGAAATCAATTGTTTTTTGTGAGAAATACAGAAAAAACTTCAAATTCATCAAAATACTTGACTTTTTAGCATATTATGATAAAATAATGTCAATTATATATAAAAGGAGTGAATGATTATGCCACTTGTAACATCTACCGAAATGTTTAAAAAGGCCTATGATGGAGGCTACGCAATCGGTGCATTTAATGTAAACAATATGGAAATCATACAGGGTATTACCGAGGCTGCAAAAGAAGAGAATTCTCCTTTAATTCTTCAGGTATCCTCAGGCGCACGAAAATACGCAAATCACACATATTTAATGAAGCTCATTGAAGCTGCTTTGATAGAAACAGATCTTCCTATCTGTGTTCATCTTGATCACGGTGATACTTTTGAACTTTGCAAATCATGTGTTGACGGTGGTTTTACTTCTGTTATGATTGACGGTTCACATCATAGCTTTGAAGACAATGTTGCTCTTACGAAGAAAGTTGTTGAATACGCACATGCCCATGGTGTTGTTGTTGAAGGTGAACTCGGTCGTCTTGAAGGCATTGAAGATGATATTAAGGTATCCGCTGAAGACGTTTCATATACAGATCCAAGCGAAGTACAGGAATTTGTTGAAAGAACCGGCGTTGACTCACTGGCAATTTCCATCGGAACAAGCCACGGTGCTTATAAGTTCAAACCCGGTCAGAAACCACAGCTTCGTTTTGATATTTTGGAAGAAGTATCAAAAAGATTGCCCGGTTTTCCGATAGTTTTGCATGGTGCTTCTTCAGTAATACCGGAGTTTGTTAAAATGATTAATGCCAATGGCGGCAAAATGCCTGATGCTATAGGTATTCCGGAAGATATGTTAAGACAGGCTGCATCTATGTCTGTATGCAAAATCAATATTGACTCTGACCTGCGCCTTGCTATGACAGGTTCAATTCGTCAGTATTTTGCAGAGCATCCCGACCATTTTGACCCAAGACAGTACCTCAAGCCAGCAAGAGCAAATATAAAAGAGCTTGTACGTCATAAATTAATTGATGTTTTAGGTTGTAACGGGAAAGCATAAGATATTATATAAAAGGAGCCTTGGCTCCTTTTTAAGTTTTTGGCATTTTTCAAAAAAAATACTTGCATTCAGAAGATTACTGTGTTATACTATTTTTTAGTTTATGGATTATTGTCATGGAGGTGTAATATATGGCTAAATGTGAAGTTTGTGGAAAGGGCGTTTCCTTTGGTATACAAGTAAGTCATTCACACAGGAGAAGCAACAAGATGTGGAAGGCTAATGTTAGGAAGGTAAAAGCAATTGTAAATGGTACACCTAAAACTGTATCAGTTTGCTCACGTTGTCTCCGCTCAAATCTTGTTAAAAGAGCAGTATAATTTCAGCTTATAAAACCGCACATGTGTTGCGGTTTTTTGCATTTATTGTAGTATTTGGAGGTATACTTATGAAAAAGTTAATACTTTTTCAGGGGGATTCAATAACAGATGCCGAAAGAAGCCGAGAATATGACTATAACTCGGGATTCGGTTATCAGTAAATCAAAAAAACGCACTTATTAAGTGCGTTTTTTTCTAACCGTGTGGATGTTCATCTCTTGTTGGT
The DNA here is from genome assembly GCA_964623915.1 of uncultured Oscillospiraceae bacterium. Lineage (GTDB taxonomy): Bacteria > Bacillota > Clostridia > UMGS1883 > UMGS1540 > CAZUVQ01. The sequence goes on along the minus strand of CAZUVQ010000025.1, from coordinate 5,232 downwards.
AGCTTTTCCTTGAAAAGAAGAGTTATGGACCAAAGACCGGCCAAGCCTACAAGAGCAAAGATAATTCGTGGTACAAGTGCAAGCTGTCCACCGAATATTGATCCTACTATATCTACGCCGAACAGACCGATTGCACCCCAGTTTAGAGCGCCGATAATTACCAACACTAATGCTAAATTATCCAAAAAATCAGCTCCTTAAATAAATTTGTTCGCCGATTTTAAGTATAACCAATTTATTCGTTTTAATTCATTTTTTTATAGAATTTATTTCATGGCTTGTTAAATGACGCCACCTGCCAAGCGGTAAATTGCCCAGTTGAACATTACCTACAGAAATCCTTTTAAGGTCAATCACTTCATGACCAAAAGCTTCAAACATTCTTCTTACCTGTCTGTTTCTGCCTTCATGAATAGAAATTTTTACCTCACAGGAAGAAGGGTGAACTTTTGAAATTTCTACCTTTGCAGGTGATGTTTTCCCATCGGAAAGTTTGACGCCTTTTGTAAAAATCAAAAGCTCGATGGGCGAGAGAATACCTTTGACATGAGCCAAATAGGTTTTATATACAATAGTTTTCGGATGTGTGACGCTGTATGCAAAATCGCCGTCATTTGTAAGAAGGAGAATACCTGTAGTATTATAGTCAAGCCTTCCCACAGGGAAAAGCCTGGCATCAATATCTTGTACAAGCTCAATAACATTGTTTCTGTCTTTTTCATCCGATACTGTTGTGATATAACCTTTCGGTTTATTAAGAGCAATATAATATTTTGTTTTTTCTTCTTTTATTTTTGTGCCGTTCACTGTGACATTGTCTTTGTCAGGGTCAATATCCATAAAATCAACTACTTTTTTCCCGTTTACAAAAACAACTCCGCTAACAATTAAATCATCGGCTTTTCTGCGGGAGCAAACACCGCAAGAGGCAATGTATCTGTTTAGTCTCATTTTGTTACCTGTAGGCTCCAAACCAGCATATCAGTGTATCATAAAATATCTTTATGAAGCCGTCATCTTTCTTTTCAATATTTTCATTTATCAATATATCACATGTCCCCATTAATGCGCCATCTAAATATGCATAGGTTGTTCCAATCTTCTGACCTTTTGTAACAGGCGCAGTTAATACGGCCGGGGCATCATTTACAATTTCAAGCTTTTTTTGTTCTTCTGAATTGAGATAAAGTGAAATGCTTCCTTTATAAATCAAAGGCACATTCTGCTCAGCGCCTTCACATGCCACAGAGCCTGCAGATTCACCGTCTAATACGGGAGTAACCTGTACGTAGTTTGAAAATGCCTCATCATACATTCGCATATGGTCATTCCAGTCATCAGGTGCATTCAAAGTAACGGCTATCATATTGAATCCGTTTCTTGATACAGAAGATACAAGGCACCTTCCTGTTGCCTTGGTGAAACCGGTTTTTACACCTGTAACTCCCTCATACATTGACAGCAGCTTATTGTGATTTGAATATGTGGTTCTATTTGTTGTAATGTTTTTTGAAGCGACAATCTGGGCAAACAGGGGAAGGGACATTGCATAAGCTGTAATGCACGCAAGGTCCTGTGCGGTTGTGTAATGGTTTTCCCCGTCAAGGCCATTGGGATTTTCAAACGAAGTCAGATATGCGCCAATTTCTTTTGCCCTCTCACTCATAAGCTTTGCGAATTCTTCGGGAGAAGCGCTGATATGCTCGGCAATGGCAACTGCAGCATCATTTCCGGAAGACAGCATAAGCCCACACAAAAGCTCATAAACAGTAACCTGTTCACCGCTTTTTAAATACATTGAGCTGCCTTCTGTTATAGATGCATTGTAAGAAACCGTTACAATTTCATTTATATCGCATTTTTCTATAGCTAAGATGGCTGTCATTATTTTTGTTGTACTAGCCATACCCATTTTTTGTGTGCTATTTTTTTCAAACAAAACGCGCCGATTAACTGCATCGATAAGCACTGCACTCTGAGCTGAGATATTTGCGGCACTTACATTGCCACAATAAAACATAAGAACAAGTAGAATTGTAAAGATTCTTTTCATAATAATCACCCATACAATTATATGCAAACTTGTCCTTATATATTACATGTTCTATTTTTTCAAAGCTAAAATTTCCGCTTTCAAAAGCTTCAGAGCTTCCATCCGCTGTTGGAGCGAATCCTGTGAAGAACGTGCATAAATATCAAGAAGCTGCGGCTCACTTACTTCATTGAGCATAGCAAGAACAAGGTTATACATAGATTCCGTTGAAGTTCTCTCATTTACAATTGCCCACCAAAGCTCATCAGCTGATTTTGAAAAATGTGAAGGTTCTTGATAATATTTATATAATTCAGTGTTCTTCCAGAACTTGTCCAGAAAATTTACAAGTGCTTCATTATAATCATTGTTATATATGTTTGTTTTCACAATCTGGCTTACAAGGCTGTGATAATAGTCTCCTTCAGTAAGACTGAAAAAATTATCGTAAAAATAACCCATTACATATTCATAGTTTTCACCTGTCAGCGCATTTCCATCTGTAACAAGTGAAATACACCGCTTTTCATCATCATATAAAAGACATTCTGCAATGTCAAGGTCACGCAGTTTTATTGCGGTTTTACCGCCGATATTGTAAGCCTCAATTTCTTTTCCGGCAAAGTATACCTTAATATCAGATGAATACACATCAAAAAGCTTCTGCAAAAGATCCCACGCGGGAACGTGATAGGGAATATACGGCGTAAATTCCCCTGAGCCGTCGAAATAAAAATACACACTTCTTGCATTTTCATCCCACTCGATAACATAGCCGTAATTTTCAAGGTCACGAAGAATTACAACGGTTTTACCATCTATATTGTATGTAGGTATGGGCATGTAATTTATTAAAGCTTTAATATCTGTAGAACGCACAACGCCTATAACATCGGGTGCGTTTTCTGCCATAGCCGTAAAAGATAGCATAATTATAAATATCATGATAATTGAAATAATTTTCTTCATGTGATTTCACCTTTTGTCGATTTAATAACATAATTATAATTAATAAGTATATTTTTGTCAAGTAATATCTGAAATATTGCCGCTTATACCGAACTTTTTTACGTGCTCGGTAAACCTTTTTTCACTGATATATTTTTCTTGACTTTTGACATATAACAATGTATAATAGTATGACGATAAAAATCTGGATACGTAAAGCAATGTGCATTCTTTGTCAATGATAAACAGTTTTGTTCTTGCATATTTCTTTTTAATGCAGAAAGGTATTGGTTTTTGCTTTAGACCGGTCATCAACAGTACTGATACTGTCAGCAACCAAATGTTTTTTTGAACGATTGCCAAAACTGCAAGGAATAGAGCCATTGCTATGGTTAAAAGCCTTGAGATTTTTGTTCCGTAATATATTCCATAATTTTTCCATATAATAACCCTTATTAGCATTCCGCCGTCAAGAGGAAGTGCGGGTAACATGTTTACTTGGGCTATTTTTAGATTAATATCAAAAAAATCTTCAAACCCGGCAAAATATCCGAATGCGGCAAGAAGAAGGCTCATAAGCGGCCCTGCGATATATATAAGCTCTTCATATCTGCAGTTTTTACATAAATGCAGCCTGCAGCCGTAAGGGCAAATATATATTTTCATATCCTTGCCACCGCATTGCTTTGCTGTTATGTAGTGAGCGAGCTCATGAATAATTATGGATATCATTGCAATTATATAAAACTTTATATCCGAAACATAGACAATAAGCAAAAGGATATATAAAACACTTTTGTGTATGTAAAAATTTTTGAAATGAAAATACATTTTTTCACCGCTTTTTAATTATTATATTTAATTAATATATAAAAATGCTTTTAACCCTTTGGGTTTAAATAAAAATAGGAGGTTTAATACATGGCAAAAAAATACGTTTATTTATTCAGTGAGGCTGATGCGTCAATGCGCAATCTTTTAGGTGGCAAAGGTGCTAACCTTGCTGAAATGACAAAACTTGGTCTTCCTGTTCCTCAGGGCTTCACAATATCAACTGAAGCTTGTTCAAAGTATTATGAAGACGGAAGGAAAATCAGCGACGAAATCCAATCGGAAATCATGGAATATATTGATAAGTTGGAGGATGTCACAGGCAAAAAATTTGGAGACAACGAAAATCCTTTGCTCGTTTCCGTCCGCAGCGGTGCCCGTGCTTCAATGCCGGGCATGATGGACACAATTTTAAACTTAGGTTTAAATGAAAATGTTGTAGAAGTTATGGCTGAAAAAAGCGGCAATCCCAGATGGGCGTATGACTGTTACAGGCGTTTTATTCAAATGTACTCTGATGTTGTTATGGAAGTCGGCAAAAAGTATTTTGAACAGCTCATTGACAATATGAAGGAAGAAAAGGGCATAGAGAATGATGTTGACCTTACTGCTGAGGACCTTCACGAGCTTGCAATCCAGTTTAAAGCCGCATATAAGGAAAAAATAGGGGAGGACTTCCCTTCTGACCCCAAGGAACAGCTTTTTGGAGCAATCAATGCAGTTTTTCGCTCATGGGACAACCCAAGGGCAAATGTTTATCGCAGAGATAATGATATTCCTTATTCATGGGGTACTGCAGTAAATATTCAGATGATGGTATTCGGAAACCTCGGTGATACTTCCGGTACAGGTGTTGCGTTTACACGTAATCCGTCAACAGGCGAGAAGAAGTTGTTTGGTGAATTCTTGATGAATGCACAGGGGGAGGACGTTGTTGCAGGTGTTCGCACACCTCATACAATTGATAAGCTCAATGCAGTTATGCCCCAAGTTTACTCTCAGTTTGTAGATATATGTAATAAACTTGAAACCCATTATCACGATATGCAGGATATGGAATTTACTATCGAAGATAAAAAACTTTATATGCTTCAGACAAGAAACGGAAAGAGAACAGCCGCAGCTGCTTTGAAAATCGCATGTGACCTTGTTGATGAAGGCATGATAGATGATAAACAGGCAATTATAATGATTGAGCCAAGAACTCTTGACACACTTTTGCATCCGCAGTTTGATGCTGATGCATTAAAAAGAACCGAGCCAATAGGAAGAGCTCTTGCCGCTTCTCCTGGTGCTGCTTGCGGCAGAATAGTATTTAATGCCGAAGATGCAAAGGAATGGGAAGAAAAGGGCCAAAAAGTTATTCTTGTACGCCTTGAAACATCACCTGAAGATATTGAGGGAATGAAAGCTGCTCAGGG
>CAZUVQ010000024.1:0-20807 GCA_964623915.1 uncultured Oscillospiraceae bacterium | reverse complement strand
AAGTGTCTTTCGGAAATCTTCCGGCAAACACAATCGCCAGCATCCAGTGGGTACAAAATGACACATATCTGTCCGACGGTTACCGTAGCGCATTTGATATAGGTCAAGGAGCAACCATGACATATAATTCCCCTCTCCCATATTACGGAGAGGCTGGAACTACAACACGCATAGGCTTTTACATATCGGTGAATGGTGGCTCCCTGTCACTTCACACCATTGAAATTCCGTTTATAGAGGGTGCATTTATTGATGATGCCGGGATTACTATTTTGCAAAAGGTTAAGCCCTTGATAATAGGCGGAACAATTAATAAAAACACAACAACATATGAGGATAAGTACCTTAAAAAGAAGAAAGGCACTGCCACAAGCGGCACAAATGTTTTTTATTTTGACCATTATGTAGTTGGTGATGATGAGGACTTTTCTTCTTACGTGCAATTTGCCGACGGAACATATGCGTGGATTACACCTAATGCATTGACCGTAACAACAGCTACTCTGACTACTCCCGACAATTTAACCGACCAAGAGAAGGAAGTATTCGTAAACACTATGTGCTATTCAAGCCAAACCCCTTATCTTGTATGGGTTAATCTTGAACACCAAAAAATAAATATTTTTATGGGAGAGCAGTATAAATGGGTATTACAAAAAAGCTTTTTATGTGCTACCGGCGCAAACCTCACTCCCACTCCTGCAGGTTCATATAAATACTGCGGAAAGGATAAAGCATGGATAAAACCCGAATATCAGGTTCGTCCAATTTTGTATTTTGATATGTATCGCGGGCTTGCTTTTCATTCAAGGCTTTATTCACCCGACGGTTCACGCATTATTGATGGAACTATTGGCCGCCCTGTTTCACACGGGTGCATAAGAATGTATGATGATGATGTGGCATGGATGGAGCTTTTTTTGACATATGGAACAACTGTAATAGTATATTAATGTATTAAATGGCTTATAATATAATAGGGCTGAATGTGTCTTTTCTGCCCAAATATGCTTCGGTGTCTGAAAGGATTATTTGTTAAATGAAAAGAAGCAGTGGCGTTTTAATGCACATATCTTCTCTTTTCGGAGATTATTCTTGTGGAAGCTTCGGCGATGAAGCAAAATATTTTATTAATCTTCTATCCGAATGCGGTTTTTCATACTGGCAAACGCTTCCCTTCTGTATGGTAGACGAGTGTAATTCACCTTATAAGTCTTATTCGTCATTTGCCGGCAATCCTTACTTCATAGATTTGCCTACACTTCATAAAAAGGGGCTTATTACAAATGCTGAGCTTGCGGCATACAGACAGCAAACACCATATAGCTGTGAATTTGTCCGTCTTTATCACACAAGAACTCAGCTTTTGATGGAAGCATCTCAAAGAGTTAACAACCGCAAGGAAATAGAGGATTTTATCAGTAAGTCAGAATATCTTACAAAATTTTGTGAGTTTATGGCACTAAAAAGTGCTAACGACGAGAAGCCATGGGACATATGGAAAACTGATTTGTTTGATGAAAAAGTTCTTTTCATGTGGAAATTCATTCAATATGAATTTTTCTCACAGTGGAAGGAAATACACAGATATGCAAATGAACGTGGCATAAAAGTAATTGGAGATATTCCCATTTATGTGTCATATGACAGCAGTGACGTCTGGGGGTATCGTGATTTATTTCTCCTTGACAAGGATAATCATCCGCTCTGTGTTGCCGGTGTCCCTCCCGATTATTTTTCAGAAAACGGTCAACTTTGGGGTAATCCGCTTTATGACTGGAGCATAATGGAAAAAAACGGATACAAATGGTGGGTAGACAGAATTTCGCATATGCTTTCCATGTTCGATGGCGTAAGGATAGACCATTTTCGTGCCATTGAATCCTATTGGAGCGTACCGGGTGACGCAAAGACAGCAAAATTTGGTAAATGGGAAAAAGGGCCGGGGACAAAATTTATAGACGAGATTAAAAAGGCCTCCGGCGGAAAGCTGATTATTGCCGAAGACCTTGGTATGATAACCAGGCAGGTTACCGACCTTGTGCAATACAGCGGCTTTCCCGGCATGAGAGTTTTGCAGTTTGGTTTTTTGGGGGATTATGATAATCCTCATATGCCCCATAACTATATAAAAAATTGCGTTGCTTATACCGGCACGCATGACAACAACACCCTTTTGGGCTATGTCTGGGAGCAAAGCGAAGAAAACCGCAGAAGATTGCTTGAATATTGCGGATTTTTAAGCTCTGAATGGGACAGAGGTTATGACAGCATTATTAGAACTGTTTTTGCAAGCCATGCAGGCCTTGTAATCTTCCCGATTCAGGATTTGCTGGGTTATGGCTCAGATACAAGATTAAATATTCCCGGCAAGGCAGATGGCAACTGGCAATTTCGTATTACACGAGAACAGCTGGATTCAATTGATAAAAATAAATTCAGGCGCCAAAACCACCTATATAAAAGATAAAAAAGGCAGAGAGCAATATGCTCTCTGCCGCTTTTTGTCTGTTATTTACTGTTTGTAACCGCTAACACTGCAAAAAAGTTTAAGAAAATCTGAGCAACCTCAGCTCTTGTAGCAGTGCCATTCGGTTTTACGCTACCGTCACCGTATCCTTTGATAACACCGATATTATATGCCCAATTTATACCCTCAACTGCCCATGAGGAAATCTGATCTTTATCAGTTACATCTAAATCTATGCTATCAGACACGCTGGCTATTCCTGCATTTTTTACAATCATATACATGGAGCTTAATATTTCTTCCCTTGTAACGGGTTGGTCGGGGGAAAACTTATCCCCCTCTGCCCAAACAATTAAACCGGCTTGCTTTGCCCATGAGACTGCACTGCTGTAATATGCATCAGCCGAAACATCCGAAAACCCATGCTCTGCAGTGATTTCTGAAGGTGCATTAAATCTTTGTAAAACTGTAACAAACATGCCCCTTGTCATAGTTAGCTGTGGCGAAAAATGTGTATCGGAGGTACCCCTGAAAAGTCCGGATGCATATGCATAGGATACGGCACCGTAAAACCAATCTTCATCAGAAACATCTTCAAACATAGGTGCTTTTTCATTTACTTCCTGTTGTAATTCCTGCAATAGTGCCTCCGCCTTGACTATGCCATAACTGATATAATCATAGACTACCTTACAAAGGCTGTCATAAGCTTCTGCATTTATCTTCTCATTTTTTAGGTTTATAAGGCTTTTTTTATCTGCATTTGGATTTATTTCATCAAAATATTCATCAATAAGAAAGTCATTAGCCACACGTTCAAAAACTTCGGTTGCTTCTTTTGTTGTAATGTCATTATTCACAACAAGCATGATATATGCATAAACAGAATATAGAAGCTCATAAGAGGCATCATAGTTTTCTGCGCCTTGATTCGCAGTATTCAAAGCAAGATTAATGGCGTAGCCACAGTCACTGTCAGCCTCCGCAGTAATATTTGCTTTTATAACATCCATATTTTGTTCAATATAGCCTGATATTGAATCAAGCATTGAGTTTATATCGTCTGCAGTGTATGTATTGGCAAACGCCGCAGGTGAAAATAGGGCAATACTCATAAAAAGAGCCAGAACCAGTGATATTAATTTAGTTTTCATAAAAATTCCTTTCAATCTTTAATTTACTACTGAGAAATTAACAAATACTTGTGCAACCTCAGCCCTTGTTGCTGTTTTGGTAGGCTTGATACTACCGTCGCCGTACCCGCTTATTACACCGTTTGCATACGACCACCTAAGAGGTTCTACGGCGCTTTCATGGGCTCTGTCAATATCAGAGATACTCTGTACTGAAGATTTGTCATAATTTGTAACGTCTAAACCTTTTAAAACACTGAGATTGTACATAGACATTACCATTTCTTCACGAGTTATGGGCTCATCCGGCATAAAGCTTATGTCACCTGACCATGAAATGATACCGTTTGCATGTGCCCAGTAAACAGGAGCAGCATAATACATATCGCTGTCTACATCGTCGAAAAAGGGTTCAAATCCATCTACATCAGCATTTGCAAGGCGTGAAAGAACTGTTATAAACATTGCCCTTGTCATAGTAATCTGCGGCGAAAATTCAGTATCGGAGGTGCCTTTGAAAAGCCCGTTGTCGTAAACAAACTTTACAGCATCACGAAACCAGTCATTATTTCTGACATCGTAGAACCCCGAAGTTATTAAATTTTCTGTAAATGATTTAAGCTTAAGGCTTGCTGCTGTATAAAGGATTTCATAATACCTTTGTACAACCGAAGAAAAATCTACATCATTTAAATTTTGCCTGTTTGCAATAGCAGCTTTTGCATTTTCAGCTTCGGCTTTTATGCCATTTGCAGAGTCTGCATCAATTAAAGCATAATAGTCATCAGTCAAAATAATTACCGACAAGGTTACAAGCAAATTTAGCTTTGAGTCTGTCGTGAGTTCACTGCCTCTTTGTTCAATCAGCGTGAGCTTTGAATATGCACTGTAAAGAGCTTCATAGGCATTTTTTATATCCTCGTCACTAAAGACATTGCCTGAAAGCAAAATATCACGGGCAATTATCACGGCAGATGCGCATATAGCATCCTCCTCATCGGTAATAAGTGAAGATAACAGCTCTTCATTTTTAATAATATGGTTTGCCACCGTATCATAAAGGCGTTGCAGTTCACCTTTTGTTTTAGCTGATACGCCAATTGGAACAGCTGTGAAAATCAAAGCTGTCAGTACTGCTAAAGATATCATTTTTTTATGCATAAAAAAAACCGTCTCCTTCTAATGCCTTCTATTTTATACAAAATATTAAGTCTCGTCAAGTACTTTAATGAAAAATACTTATTTTTACAAAAAACAAAAAAATCCGAACCATAACCCATGTTATAAAAAGTTTCTCCCAACATAAAATAATAGTATCTTAAATAGTGGAGGTAATTATGAAAAAAATTGTAATAGTACTTATTTGTATTTTTTTATTGACCGGATGTAATAATTATAGTGAAGAAGATTTTAATACTCCCGTTGAAGTATCCAGCATTGAAAATGCAAAAAACGGCTGGGGATTTAAGAAAAACCCGGGAGGACGGCCTGAATTTACAAAGGCTCAAATATCGGTTATGGAAAAATACAATTGTATATACATGGGCAGGGAAGATGAAAAGGTTATGTATCTAACATTTGATGAGGGATATGAAAACGGGTTCACGGCAACAATACTTGACACACTCTTAAAACACAATGTACCGGCGGCTTTTTTTGTAACCGGTCCGTATTTAAAAAAACATGGCGACCTTATAGGCAGAATGGTAAATGAAGGTCATATTGTTGGAAATCACACTGTTAATCATCCTTCTTTACCTGACTGCAATACAGAAAAAATCAAAAAAGAAATTTCAGAGCTTGAAGGCGATTTTTATGATACATACGGCATAAAGATGAAATATATTCGTCCTCCGATGGGGGAATATAGTGAAAGAACATTAAAAATTACAAATGAGATGGGTTATATAAATGTTTTCTGGAGCTTTGCGTACCGTGACTGGGAAACAAATAACCAGAAAGGGGCAGAATCTGCATTTAATGAAGTTACAAAAAATTTCCATAACGGCTCAATTATATTACTTCATGCCGTATCAAAGGACAATGCGGTTGCACTTGACAGAATTTTAAATGAAGCAAAAAAACAGGGATATGTATGGAAATCACTCGATAATTTCAAATATAATTAATTGTTTTGCAAAAATAAAATGTAATAATAAAGCAAGCATATTTTTTAGCACATGGGACAAATTAAAAAAAGGAGTGTGAGCATATGAAAAAGCTTGTGAAGGCTTCTGTTCCTATGTTTCTTTGCATTGCCTTTTTAATTGTTCCTGTCAGCACCAGAGAAATAACGGTAACAGCTGTTTCAGAAGCCTTACCGGGCGGAGCCACCATAGGACTTCGGTTATATTTAGATGGTCTTCTTGTTGTAGGCATGAGTGATATTCCCTCTTATGGAATTAAATATTCCCCGGGAAAGAAGGCAGGTATTTATAAAGGTGACAGAATTACACATATGAACGGAACTGAAATAAAAAACGCAACTGATTTTGGAAATAAAATTCAGGACAATAAGAACAAACCTATAAAACTTACTGTAATACGTGAAGGAGAAAAAAGCGAAAAAACAGTAATCCCGATATACTATGAAACTACAGGGGAATATAAGCTTGGTATATGGGTACGCGACAGCGCCGCAGGAATTGGCACTGTGAGCTTTATTCTTCCCGATGGTACATTTGCCGCACTTGGCCATTGCGTTTCAGATATTGACACAAATAAAATACTGGTTCTGCGAAAGGGTGAGGTCAGCGGCAGTTATATATGCTCTGTTCTGAAAGGTGAAAGGGGATCTCCCGGTGAATTATGCGGTTATTTTGATAACAGCTCTGACGGCTATATTGCAAGAAATACCGAGGCAGGTATTTTTGGAAAACTTAACGACACAACAATAAATACAAAACCCTTAAAAATTGAGTCTGCAGATAATATTACTACCGGTCCGGCATCAATACTTTCAAACATATCAGGCTATGATATTGATGAATATTCTGTGGATATAGTTAAAGTCAACAACAACGACAAAGAGAAAACAATGATTATTAAAGTTACTGATAAACGGCTGCTTGAGGCAACCGGCGGTATTGTCCAGGGGATGAGCGGAAGCCCTGTCATAAGGGATGACAAAATAATAGGAGCTGTAACGCATGTATTTTTAAATGACCCTACAATGGGGTATGCGATATCTGCCGAAAAAATGATTGAGGAAATAAATAAAATCCGTTGAAATTGAATTAAATTTATAATATAATGAACTTGGAGGTGAATATTGTGGACAAAAAAATTATTGGAAAAGATCCTCGTAGCAGTATGCGCTTACCCGATTTCAGGGAAAAAGAACCTGACATTGAAGACCATTACAAAAGCAAACAAAACGAACTTGATAGTTTTTGGGACGGAGAGACAATCTCTGATGAAACACCCTTGACCTGAGTATTTAAAATATATCCCCGTGCCAAAAGGCACGGGGATATACTTTTGTTAATCTTTTTTACATCTGCAGCAGTCATTATCATTACAATCACAATTATCCCTGCATCTCCTACAATGGTCATTGCATTTACAATCAAATTTATGTTTGTTTCTTTGTCTGCTGCAGCAACAGCATATACTTGACAGAATTTCAGTTATATCAAAATGGGGTCTTCTCCGAAAATCACATATTTCTTTTTTTAGCCTTACTGTACAAATAAATGCAGCCGCTTCTTCAAAACAGCATCTTAGCCTATTATAATCCAAAAAAATCACCTCACTGCAATATATGCAGCATGGCTGTTATTTTATCCTGCCGTAAGAAATCCCCTTTGATAAAACCTTTCCTTTATAAAAAGCCAGCTCACTCACTGTAACAAGCTGATAACCACTCGACATAAGCTTTGGTATAAGCCTTACAGCTGCCTCGGCAGAGGGCTCATATATATCATGCATAAGAATTATATCCCCATCACGCACACTTGACATAACTGTGTTTACAGTAGAATCGGCATTACGTGTTTTCCAGTCAAGCGTATCGATTGACCACAAAATCAGAGGTACATCAGATGCTTGTTTAGTTGTATTGTTATATCTACCGTATGGCGGCCTTAAAAGAGATGGTGCTTCACCTGTTATTTTTGATATCATTGCTGAAGTATCATTTATCTGAGAAACAACAGACTTATACTGCAGCTCTGTCAGCCTTGCATGATTGTATGTATGATTGCCTATCTCGCATCCTATGCTATATTCTCTTTTTACTGTCTGAGGATATTTTGACACAAGCTGTCCTACAACAAAAAAAGTCGCATGCCCACCATACTTTTCAAGCGTATCAAGTATTTCATCGGTATAAATTCCGGGACCGTCATCAAACGTCAAAGCTACCATTGGTTTTAATGGGTCTATTTCCTTTTGCGGGATAAAAAAACCGTTGCTTATATAAAAGGGAACTTCATCAATAAATACTACATATGAGGTGCCGTATTTGTCATAAACATACGCAAGGGTATCCTCATAGTTTTCGTACCAGCCAAGGCTAAGATATTCTGATAACTCATCTAAAAATATTACTGCCGGCTGCCCTTTTCCGTTATATATCCGGACAGTAGCTTCCTCATAGCTTGCAAACCACCCAAGCTTTAAATATTTTGGAACCTCACCGCAAAAAACCCTGGCTGTTTGTCCGTCTCCCGTATATATATCAGTTTTGGCATCTTCGTAGTTTTCAACCCAACCGAGCTCAAAATAAGGCTTTAGCTGCGTGGAATAAACCGAAACTGCTTCTCCCATCGGAGAATAGATTGTAACAGTATCAAGTGCTGCTGCACCTATAAAAGGCAGCATAATAAACGTCAGTAAAAGAAAAATTATCTTTTTTAGTTTCTCCTTCGTAAATGTAATCATAAAATATCACGTCTTTATCCTATTTTTTCCTTGTAAGTTTTTTAAACAAGTGCTATAATTCAATAAATGAAAAGGTATTTAAACTGTGATGCGCTCTAATACCTCTTGAAGCAACCCATCATTATTTGTGCTTTGTAATATGGTTTTTGCGTTTTCCTTTGCTTTTTTTGAGGCGCATGAAGGGACAAAGCTTTGATTTACCGCTCTAAGCATTGTGTAATCATTGTCGTTGTCACCGATAGTAATGATTTTTTGCATGCTGTGCCCTGTAATATCTGACAGCATTTTTATAGCATTGCCTTTATTGGAATTTTTCTCAATAAATTCATAATATGTAGGGGCAGAACGCATGATCCGAAAGTCCCTGTAAAAAGGCTGTTTTTCTATATCTGCCTGCAGAATATCAGCTTCTTCCGGCGATTGGGCAAACAAAACCTTTATCCATGGCTCGTGTATATCACGCCAGCATTTACTCGTTGTTTCAAACAATTCCTGTGTCTTGTGAAGTGTTGTAAAGTCACTTTCCCTGCTGAAATATACCGTGTCACAGGTTAATATTTCAATACCGGCAAAAGGAAATTTTCTCTCAACATATTCAACAACAGCTCGTGCATTGTCCGGTAATACGCTGTACCACAGATATTCTTTTTTTTGGCAATCGTATATTGCACCGCCGTTTTGACAGATAAGCGGAGTATCTGGGTTGATTTCATCAAAATACAATGCCGCTCCGAAGATAGTTCTGCCAGTGGCTATAGTGAATAACCCGCCTTCACTGCGAAAGTATTCTATCGCACGAAGATTATTTTCAGGAATTTTCAAATCATCATTTATTAAAGTGCCGTCAATATCACAGCAAATTAACAGACCGTCAAACTTACCCATTTTGCAAACCGTCCTTCCAGTGTATAAAGTGATTGTTTTATCAATAACATATCTATAATACCACAATAATACATAAAAAGCAAGCAATGGAGGTCATGATGAAAAAAATCCTTACAAGCGCCTGTCTTTGCGGACATCGTGTTCGCTATGACGGCAAAGCAATGACATGTGAAGAGAGTATATTTAAAAAATGGGGAGATGAAGGCAGGCTCGTCCCCTTCTGCCCTGAGGTTATGGGCGGCCTTCCTGTTCCCCGCGGAGAAGCGCAAAGGCGTGGCGATGTTGTGCTTACAAGAAGCGGAGACGATGTTACGGCGGAGTTTATTTGCGGTGCCAAAAAAGCCCTTGAAATGGCAAAATCCTTGGATATCGCATTTATTCTTCTAAAGCATAAAAGTCCTTCATGCGGAAGCACAAAAATCTATGACGGTACATTTAGCGGCGTACTGATTGACGGTCAAGGTGTAACTGCCGAAATTCTATCAAAAGCAGGATATAAAATATTTGATGAAACACGCCTTCAAGAGGCGGAAATATATTTGAAAAACATAGAAAAAAATTTAGGTTAAAGAGGTGAGCTTCTTGAAAAAAACCGTTGTAATAACAGGTGGTGCAGGAGGAATTGGCAGTGCCGTTGCAAGGCTTTTTCACAAAAAAAATTATAATGTTTTAATAAATTTTAATCATTCGGCAGATGCTGCAGACCTACTTGTTAAAGAACTCGGTGAAAATGCAGATTTTTATAAAGCGGATGTGTCAGAAAGCAGCGGGGCTGATGCCTTAATAAAATATGCATACTCCCGCTTTGGCGGAATCGATGTTTTAATAAACAATGCCGGTATTTCAGAGCAAAAGCTTTTTACAGACATAACGGACAATGACTGGGATAAAATGATAAAAACAAATCTCTCCTCTGCTTTTTACTGCTGCCGAAGTGTAATTCCTGTAATGCTTATTAAAAAAAGCGGAGCCATAATAAACATTTCCTCTGTCTGGGGAATTGTGGGTGCCTCCTGTGAGGTGCATTACTCTGTAACAAAAGCAGGTCTTTTGGGGCTTACAAAAAGCCTTGCAAAGGAGCTTGCGCCCTCCGGCATAAGGGTAAACGCAATTGCCCCCGGTATTGTCGACACAAAAATGATGTTGTCGTTTGATAACGAGGACAGGAAAAACCTTGAGAGTGAAATCCCTCTTGGCAGGTTTGGGAACCCCGGAGAAATTGCAGATGCAATTTTGTTTCTTGCCGAGAACAGCTATACCACAGGTCAGGTTTTAAGCCCTAACGGCGGATTTACTATTTATTAAAGCACCCCCATAATATGCAGTACCGAAAAGCTGTCATAGTTTTCATAGCTTGATAATCTTCTTTTATATGAATCATATGTATGCGTATTTATCCGTACATTTTCAGGAATTGCAGGAAAGCTCACCTCTGTTACAAAAAGTGAATGATAATACTTTCCGTCACGTTTCAGCTGTATTACATCTCCGATTTGTACATCAGACAACCTGATTTCCCGTGCAAAAACAGCAGCCTTTTTGTTTAGTAACAGAAATTTTCTTAAAAAGCCCACTCCTGTCCATGACGGCGAACGGTCATTTGCCCCTGAGTAATACCAGCCGTTTTCACGTGAATAATTCATTTTTCCGCTCCCTGCAAAAAGGCATTGGGATATAAAGTTTGTACAGTCACCTCCTATATGCTCAAAGTCATAATACCGGGGGTTTCTGTCCTTTGCCCAGCGGTCTGCATATCGTACTGCTTCTATTCTGTTATATTCTGTCATATTAATCTCCATTCCGCCGCTCCGCGCCGGCATAAATAGTTCACTAATAACCTCTTATATGCGGGGCAGAGGAATGATAAGAGATTAATGGCGCATCATCGTTTCGGCTCTGCCGAAAATTTCGATGGCGCATAAATTCCGCCGGAGGCTTTGTGTGATTTTTCACACTAATCATCCATTCTGCCGAAGGCGAATTACGTGTTTTTTTATACTAAGCACCCATATATATTATGCGGCAATAAATTTATTAATCACTAATTTCTTGACTTTATGTGAAAAATATGATATTTTAACTGTAAAATAAGTGCTATGGGGAGGATTAGTTATGACAAAAACAACTCTTGTAGTTATGGCCGCAGGTATGGGCAGCCGGTTTGGGGGGCTTAAACAAATTGAGCCATTAGGACCTAATGGCGAAATAATTATCGACTATTCCGTGTATGATGCACGCCTTGCAGGCTTTTCCAAAGCTGTATTTATTATAAAACATGAGATCGAAAAGGATTTTCGTGATGCGGCAGGCAGAAGAATTGAAAAATTGATGGATGTTGATTATGTTTTTCAGGATATAAATGATATTCCCAAAGGTTTTTCTGTACCTTTGGGCAGAACAAAGCCGTGGGGTACGGGTCAGGCAATTATGGCGGCAAAAAAATGTGTTGACACACCGTTTCTTGCAATAAACGCTGATGATTACTACGGCCAGAAAACATTTAAACTAATGGGTGACTATTTAAGAGATTACAACGAAATGTGTATGGCGGGTTTTTCGCTCGGTAATACGCTTACTGAAAACGGAACCGTATCACGCGGAATCTGTGAAGTTGAAGACGGTTATTTAAAAGGTGTAAATGAATGTGCGGCGATTGATAAAAATAGTGGTATACCCCTTGATAAAACTGTTTCAATGAACATGTGGGGCTTACGTTCAGATATATTTGATACCCTTGAAAAGTATTTTGTGGACTTTTTGGCACAACTTGATAATCCCCTGAAGAGTGAATATTATATTCCGCTTGTAATAGACCGTATGATAAGGGAACAAAACACCCGGGTCAAAGTTCTTCCCACAGAAGACCGCTGGTACGGCGTTACATACAAAGAGGATGCAGACGCAGTAAAAGCCGCTATTGCGGCTCTCACAAATAAGGGTTTATACGAAGGACTATAAGTATTTTATTTCAAGGCTGTGATTTTCCAAAAGCCTTGGCAACATAAGCTCTAAAGGAACGCCTTCCCTTACGGGGATGGCGTTTTCATATGCAGTTTTTACGGACAAGAAGACAAAATCAGCAGCTTTTGAAGCACATTCCTCCATACTGCCTCCCGACAAAAGTGCACCTGTGAGAACACTTGTAAACAGGTCCCCCGTTCCGGGATAATGTGCATGGCTTATAAAAGGGTTTGATATTTTGCATATGCTGCCGCTTTCTCTGTTGTAAATCACAACAGCAACGCTGTCACCGTCAGGAACACTTGTAATGATTACCGACGTATTCCCTCCACAAAGCCTTTTTGCGGCCAATGCGGCATCTTTTACAGACATTATGGGTTTTTCCTCGCCTAAAAGAAACGCCGCTTCCGTTACATTAGGAGTAATAATATCGGCTTTTTTGCATAGCTTTGCCATTGCACCAATTATTTCTTTATCAAAGCACGAGTATATTTCCCCTCCATCTGCAAAAACCGGATCTACAACATTTAAAGGAACCCTAAATCTGTCTATAAAATTGCCTGCAATTCCTGCCTGCTGGGCACTGCCAAGAAAACCCGAATAAATGCAATCAAACTTCAGGTTCTCCTTTTCCCAGTGGGCGAGGTATTTCGGCATAAGAAATGTCAGATCATGCATTTCAAATCCTTCATAAAACCCCGTAATTGTGGAAAGAACGGCTGTTGGCACAGGGCAAGTCTGATGCCCCATTACAGACATAACGGGAATAACAACGGTCAAAGAGCTTCTTCCGAAACCGGCAATATCATGTATAGCAGCTACTTTTTTTAATGATTTCATATTTTTATCCTTTTGTACATAATAAAATATTTTATATTAATTCCACCGAATAGTCAATGATTTTGTTTGACGTGTGCTGATATTTATGATAAAATGCCTTTAATTGGGGTGGTTTATCTATGAAGGCGAACTGCGAGGATTGCATTTATTATTTTTACGATGATGAGTATGAATGTTATAGCTGTGAAATCAACCTTGATGAGGACGAGATGTTTCGGTTTATTAGCAGCACATTTCATGATTGTCCCTATTATCGTTTCAATAATGAATATACTATAGTGAAAAAGCAAAACTAAATTGTTTTACAGCTCACTGCGGATTTTCTGCAGGAGCTTTTTTTCTGTCCTTGACACCTGTACCTGGCTTATACCCAAAAGCTTTGCCGTTTCAGATTGCGTCTTGTCTTCAAAATACCTGTAATATAAAAGTTTTTGTTCCTTTTTATCAGTGCCTTTTATTATTTCAAGAATTGCAACCTTCTCAACTATTTCAGATTCCTTTGGGTTTTCAGCAGCTATTTTATCAATAACAAATCCCTCATCAGGTGAACCTTCGTATAATGACTCTACAGGCGAGGTCGCGCTGATTGCCATAGCAATTTCATCTTTACTGATTCCTGTTTCTTCAGAGATTTCATATATCGTAGGGTCACGACCCAGCTTATTGGCAAGGACACCCGAACAAGAGCGCACCTTTTGAGCTGTTTCCTTTAATGATCTGCTGACTTTTATAGCCCCATCGTCCCTTAAAAACCTTCTAATTTCACCCATAATCAAAGGCACCGCATATGTAGAAAAACAAAATCCCCTGTCGGGTTCAAACCTTTTAATAGCTTTGAGCAATCCCTCATAACCAATCTGAATTAAATCCTCAACCTCAACTCCACGCCCTGAAAACCTTATAGCTATGCTCTTAACAAGCCCCCCGTGCTGTTTTACAAGATCCTCAACAGCAATTTTATCGCCTTCAGCATCCTTCTTATATAACCTGTCCATGGTCTATTTTTTTGGTCATTTTAACCTCTGTACCCTTTCCCGGTTCCGAGGTAACCTTCAGGCTGTCCATAAAGGTTTCCATAACAGTAAACCCCATGCCGCTTCTTTCCATATGAGGCTTTGAAGTATAAAGTGGCTGCATTGCCTTTTCTATATCCTCAATGCCTTTTCCCTTGTCCGTAACAGTGATTTCTATAAAGGGTTCTTTTATTTCCATTCTCATTGTAACCTTTCCTGCTTTACCGTCGTAACCGTGAATTATTGCATTGGTCACCGCTTCACTGACAGCCGTTTTTATATCTGACAGCTCCTCAATGGTAGGATCCATCAAAGATGCGAATGCAGCCGCAGTTACTCTTGCAAAGCCTTCATTTTCTGAAATAGCCAAAAATTCTACTTTACTCATATTCATCATTTGTCACCTCCAACTGCCTCGTCAACAGTTCTGTATACGGGAATTATTCTGTTAATTCCCGCAAGATTAATAAGTCTTTCAGCATTTTGAGTTGGTGCGGCAATAGATGTTTTACCGCCGGTTGCTGATACTGTTTTGTACCTTCCTATGAGAATTCCTAACCCCGAACTATCCATAAACCTGAGGCTTTTCAGATTGAAAACAAGATTCTTGGCGGACGATACGGAAAATCTTCTGTCAATCTCTTCTCGTATTGATACAGCGTTATGATGATCAAGCTCACCTGAAATGGATACAACCATCGTAGTATTTGTTTTTCTGAATGTAAGCTGCATTTTTATCACCCTCTTAATTTAACTTGTACGCAATATATTCAATATCGGAACAAGATTTCCTTCCGTGAAACCACACTTCTTTTGTCGAATAATTTATTCATTCATACCGTATATTAATTATGTAAACTATATGTAAATAAATGTAAATATTATCAACCATGTTCCAAATATCCTTTCCACATAAAAAGGTGCAGTTTCTCTACTTATACACCTTGTTATCCACACAATCCACATGTTTTTAACCTCAAAACCTATGAATATGTGGATAACTCGAAAATGCCAAATCAAGCCAAAATTTAAGGTTTACAAAATTAGTTTGTAATTGTAATACTCATTATTTTTTTGTTGTTAAAACAAATATAATAACCCATATCATGATAGTTTTTTGAGCATTCTCATAAAAATTATCGTCATTTTGACAAAATTAATTAAAAAAATTAATAAACCTTGCATATACCTTATTTTTGTACTATAATATTAAAGAGTTATTATAATAATTAATAAAAAGGTGTACATATCAAAAAAATGGAATATAATATTAATACTCCCTTGTCCAAAATGGATGTCTCTCATCTTCGGGCGGGCGACACAGTAGCTTTATCGGGTACAATATACACCGCTCGTGATGCCGCACATAAAATTTTATGTGAAATGCTTGACAATAATGAAGAATTACCGTTTGATGTAAAAAATCAGATTATATATTTTGCCGGTCCCTGTCCGGCTGCACCGGGACACGTAATAGGTTCCTGCGGGCCTACAACTTCATGCAGGATGGACAAGTATTCGCCAAAGCTTTTATCTGCCGGCCTATTGGGCATGATAGGAAAAGGTGACCGCGATGACAATGTTGTATCATCAATTGTGGCAAACGGTGCTGTTTATTTCGCAGCAATCGGTGGTGCAGGTGCACTTATATCACAATGCGTTAAAGAAAGAAGTGTTGTTGCTTTCCCAAACCTTGGTACAGAAGCAGTTTCACGCCTTCATATTATAAACTTTCCTCTGGTAGTTGCCATTGATTGCCTTGGCAATAAAATCTACAAAAATTATTAGGAGGTTACTTTTGAATCTGCCAAATGTACTTTCCCTTTTCAGAATTGGCTTAATTCCTGTTGTGGCATATCTTTTCTATATAGGCGAAATAGTATCGGCTACTCTTGTATTTATAGTAGCTTGCCTGACAGATATTCTCGACGGATATATAGCACGAAAATTTGATATGATTACCGACCTTGGTAAGATCCTTGACCCTCTGGCAGACAAAGGGATGCAGATAACCGTTATAGCCTCCATGGCTTTTTTTGTTAATCTTATGCCGTGGCAGGTTGTGTTTTTTATTTTTATAAAAGAGCTTGTACTATGCCTTGGTGGTGCGGTTTTATATAATTCCAAAGTTGTCATCGGCTCCAATTGGTGGGGAAAGGCCGCTACTGTGGTTACTTCTGTTTGTGTTATTGCAATTTTGTTTTTTAGCACTTTCATGAGTCCGGTTGTTTTGACTGTATTTCAGTATATGCCTGTTTTGTGGGCGCTGTTTTCTTTTGTTAGGTATCTTATTGTATATATCGGATTAAGAGGTAAATAATGAAAGAAAAAATATATACTATTTCGTTAACCGAAGCACTGGAATCAAAATGTGAATGCATATTATGCAAAATTGAAGAAAAAGTAACTAATGATGCCATAAAGTATTACACAGGCCCTGCCATGATGGAGCCTGATACAAGAATTGAAACCAATCGCAAAGGTTTTTGCGCTCATCATTATAATATGATGCTTTCAAAAAACGCTAAATTGAGCGTTGCGCTTGTTTTGCAAACACGGCTTGGTGAAGTCATCTCCCTCCTTGAAAACGCCTCTGGTGTTAAAAAATCACGCTTTTCAAAGGCATCTCGCATTGAGGGCGTGAAAGCTTTGCTAAATGAATCATTAAGCGGCTGCGCCGCTTGCACTAAGATTGAAAAGCAAATGAATAATTGCTATGATAATTTCGTTTTTTTATTGAATACTGAATCAGATTTTTATAATAGTTTTTTTGATTCAAACGGTCTGTGCTTAAAACACTTTATGAAGATACTTCCTTTTCTGAATGACGGGCATTTGTTTGAAAATTTACTGTCTTTTCAACTGAAAAAGCTTAATCTTCAAAAAAGTGAGATTGATAGATTTGTTTTGAAGTTTGATTACAGAAACAGTGATATGCCATGGGATTACGTGCAGGATGCCCCTTTGCGCGTAATTAACACGCTAAGGGGAAAATATTCAACTTGAAGGAGAGGAAAGACAATGGGCTTATTTTTTAATTATAACAAGGAGGGTCCCGGTGTTCCAAGAGATCTGCCTCCAAAAAGAGGTTTTTTTAGGTTTTTTGAAATACTTGGTAGAAAATACACAAAGCTTATAGGTCTTAACTTATTGTATTTTATATGCTCACTGCCAATAACTGCAGTATATTTTTATTTGTCAACTATTATTGTATTTAATTTGTTTGACGCCGGTATGGATAATTACTTTTATAATGTAATAGTTTTCAGCGTCTATATTTCCATTTTCCTCCTCATGGTATTGGGGGGAGGGCCTTTTACAG
Source organism: uncultured Oscillospiraceae bacterium (assembly GCA_964623915.1). Lineage (GTDB taxonomy): Bacteria > Bacillota > Clostridia > UMGS1883 > UMGS1540 > CAZUVQ01. The sequence continues at coordinate 3,299 of CAZUVQ010000024.1, read as the reverse complement.
CCGGGTTTTGCTATGTAATGAGAAATTTTTCAAGGGAAGAACATTCTTTTGTTGTTTCTGATTTTTTTGAACACACAAAAAAGAATTTAAAGCAAAGCCTTGTTGTTACACTGATTGACCTTGTATTTGTTTTCATGATTTTTTTAAACATTTATTTTTATGCCTCAATAAATATCGCAAATCTAAAGTTAGCATATATTGCACGACCTATTTTACTTATTTTTACAGTGTCATTTTTTATATCAAGAATGTACCTGTATTCACTTATGGTAACTTTTAATGCGAATCTCAAAAAATTATTTAAAGTATCATTTTTACTTACAATGCTTAAGCTTCCTCAGAATATAATGATGCTTGCAATAAATATAGCCCTTTTTGTTCTATCTTTAATGGCACCGCCACTTATATTTATTTTTATTATATCGCCATTATTGTTACTGTCTATAACATACCTGTCACAAAGTATGTATACCACGGCAGTTATTAAAAATAACATTCATTTTGACAATGAAAAACAAAAAGATACAGATAAACAAATATTTACGGATTAAAGCTTTTATATAATCATAATTCTCCAGTTTGTATGATTTTGTTAATATGTCACATTTATTCTTTCCAATTTCATATAAATTGAACATTGAAACAGGGATAAGATTATGATATTATATTGTTGTACCTTAGTTGATACAAAAAACTTTTTTTCATTTTCCCTCCTTTTTACAGACCGCTCCACCAAGCGGTCTGTATTATTTTGTAAAAAATCGTGGATTTAAACATCATTACCTGTTTTTTTTGTAACCCTCGCAGACCACCAGTAATAAACTACCAGCGCAACTAAAAAGCCGAGCAACCAACCGCCAATAACGTCTCCAGCATAATGAACCCCCAAATATAAACGGCTGAACCCTATTGCTAATACTAAATAAACAAATATTGTCGTTAAAGTAATTATTTTAGGTTTACTTTTAATATATTTAAACGTAAGAATAGTTAGCATTGTATATAAAGCCGCATTATTCATTGCATGACCACTTGGAAAGCTATAATTTGTTTCGTTTATTAGCCTTAATATATCCGGCCGTTCTCTTGCAAAAGCATTTTTCAGAATAAAATTAAGTGTTGCAGCAGAAATAACCGTTATGGACACAGGGATTGATATGGTTTTTCTTGCCTTTTCAATTAAAAATAAAAACAGGCAAAATAATATAACAACAGCTGCATCGCCTGTATGTGTAGTTAGTTTCATAAAAGTTGTAATAAGCGGTGACATTTTTTCTGTGGCTTCATTATATGCCCAGCCTTCAAAGTTTACTGACAGACCTGCATTCACGCATATTGCCAGCATAATAAAAAGTATAATAGGTATAAAAATAAAGAATAATTTTCTTTTTTTCATCTGCTCTCACTCCCAAATGATGAATTATCATCTTTTGCCAGTTCATTTATTTTCAAATTCCTCGTGTGATTAATCTGCGTCCATTCAGTTTGCTTTTTAAAAACACATAAAATATTAATTATTAGCCAACTTTGTATAAAAAACCAAAAAGAAAATACACCCTTAAGCATTTTAATTTTCTTTTTATTATGTCTTGCAATCACGAAAAACAGTGCAATGGCAAAGCACGCAAAATACGATACATCCAAGGATAAAAACAGCAGAAGGAATACATCTGTCCGAGGAAAGAAGTTATATTGCGCTATCATAAAGTATAATATCACCGCAAGAACCACCGAAGCAAGATATATTATCTGCATAAAGGGCACAAAAAGAACCATCATAAAGTCAAATGCAGATAAGCTCTTGTGCTTTATGCTGCTTTTAAAGAGCTTTGGTACATACAGCTCGCAGCATTGTATTATACCGGTAGACCATCGTTTTCTCTGTTTCCATGACTCAGGAAAAGAAAGCGGCTGTTCATCATAATATATAGCCTCCGGCACCCAGTGTATTTTTTCTCCCGCTAAAACGCATTTAGTTGAAAATTCGATATCCTCTGTCATTGTCTTTGTATGCCATCCACCTAATTTTTTTATTACATCCTTTATTACAAAAAAACCGCTGCCATTTAACATTGCAGATAGATTTGCTGCACCTCTTGCGCGGCTAATAAATTTGTTTACCATATAAAAATAAATTGTGGAGCAACTTGATATATATGTGTCATAAGGGTTCTTGCTATCACGAAAGCCTTGCCCTATCCGGGCTCCCATACACATTGCATTGTTTGTTTCAGACAAAAAGTTTTCAGAAACCAAATTGTCTGCATCAAAAACACAAAAAGCGTCATATGAATTATCATTTGTTAACACCCAATCAAAAAACTCACCGAGAACATCCCCTTTAGATGTTATTATTCGCTTGCAGTCAAAAACAATTGTATTTTTTGATAATGCAACCTTACGTGTATTATCAGTGCAATTGTTTGGAATAACAATTATATCGTAAAGCTCCTGTGGGTATTTCTGCCTTTTAAGGCTGGCAATAAGATTCCCAATAACAAACTCTTCATTGCGTGCAGCAATTACCACAGCAAATTTATTTTTTGGTTCAAATTTTTTCCCTTTCTTAAAAGGTAAAAAAGAAAACAGGCACATTATCGTGAAATAAGAAGTATAAATAGTCAGAATAAAACTTATTATCCATGCAAGTATTTTTAATACATCGGTCATATTTATTTCCTCCTTTTAACAAAACCTGTAAATACAAAAAGGTCTACGATAATCTCGCAAACCCTTAACCGGGGAGAAATAAAGGTGTGAATATTTCCCATAATTGGTGGAGACAACTGGAATTGAACCAGTGACCTCTTGCATGTCAAGCAAGCACTCTAACCAGCTGAGCTATGCCTCCAAAGATGATCAAACTTTAAATTATTATACCTTAAATAGTGCTAAATTGCAAGAGTAATTTTATAATAAGTAACATTTCAATATATTGCTGAATATATTGTAACATGGAAGGGAGGCATTCTCATGATGTGCGGAAGACGAAGAGCAATAGGTATAATAATTCTTTCATTCGCTGCCGGTGCATTAATAACTGCAATTTTACCTTTATGGATTCTGGCTATCATTGAGGGTGTTGTACTTATTATTATTGGCTGGTGTTTTTTCAGCGGGGAGTGATTATATGAAAATCGTAGTTTATCGTGCTCCATCATTTTTAAGAAGACTCTTAAAAGCATTATTTAGAATAAGGGACGAAAGCTGACCGCAAAAAAGGAGGTGCAACCTTCCAGAATCGCATCTCCTTATTTTCTGCCCAAAACTACTCTGTCATTACATGCAAGGTCCTTTAA
>CAZUVQ010000023.1:0-20829 GCA_964623915.1 uncultured Oscillospiraceae bacterium | reverse complement strand
AGATTTGCTTCCACAACATTTTCTACATATGTAAAATCCCTTGACTGCATTCCATCACCATTAATAGTTGGCGCCTCATTATTTAATAAAGATTTCACAAACTTTGGAATAACTGCCGCATAATACCCATATGGGTCCTGTCTTTTTCCGAAAACATTGAAATAGCGAAATCCAATGGTTTCAAGACCGTAAAGCTGATAATAAAGCCTTGCATATTCCTCATTTGTCTTTTTTGTAAGCGCATAGGGCGATAAAACAGAGCCTATTCTATTCTCTATTTTAGGAAGATTAGGTTCATCACCATAAACAGATGAGCTTGATGCATAACAAAAGCGTTTAACACCATTTTGCCTTGAAGCTTCCATCATATTAAGTGTTCCCCGTATATTGATATCCTCATATAAAAGCGGCATTTCAATGCTTCTGGGGACGCTCCCCCAAGCCGCCTGATGGGATACATATGTAACGCCTCGAGTTGCCGTCATACACGTATCCATATCCCGTATATCGCCCTCTATCAGGGTAAATCTATCATTATCTAAAAAAGGTTCTATATTTTCTTTTTTACCTGTTGAAAAATTATCAAGACAACGCACTGTTTGTCCCGTTTTAAGCAAAGCTTCACATATATTAGAGCCTATAAAACCTGCGCCGCCTGTTACGAGGAATACGGTATTATCAGTAAATTTAATATTCTTGTATCCCATTATAGCCTCCAGTACAAAATATTTTTCTTCAATGCTTCCTTTTTATCAAGAACCCCTTTAACATCTGTTATAACCATATTATTTTTGTTTCTGAAAAGCCTTCTTAATTCATCAAAACCTATACCGAAAAATTCCTTATGGGAAACAGCTATAATAACTGCATCAACATCATTTATTTCTTCAAAAGGGACAAATTCAACCTTATCGGTTTTATCCGCAACAGGGTCACATACCACTGTGGTTACATGATATTCAGAAAGCTCTTCAATTATATCTTTCACCTTTGTGTTTCTTGTGTCGGGGCAATTTTCTTTGAATGTATAACCTAAAATTGCAACCTTTGCACTGTCAGGTGTAATGCCGGCTTTAATGAGATTTTTAACGGTTCTTGTGGCAACGTGCTTTCCCATATCGTCGTTAATGCTTCTGCCCGCAAGAATAACCTGTGAATGATAACCAATCTGGTCTGCCTTATAAGTAAGATAATAAGGGTCAACCCCTATGCAATGACCTCCCACTAAACCGGGGCGAAAATCTAAGAAATTCCATTTCGTGCATGCTGCATCAATAACAGCATTGGTATCGATATTCATTTTATCAAATATAATTGAAAGCTCATTCATAAACGCTATGTTAATATCCCTCTGGCTGTTTTCAATTACCTTGGCGGCTTCCGCCACCTTTATGCTTTCAGCCCTGTGAACACCTGCCACTACAACAAGCTCATACACCTTTGCAATAATATCAAGCGTTTCCTCGTCCATACCCGAAACTATTTTAACTATATTTGCCAGCCTGTGATTTTTGTCACCAGGATTGATTCTTTCGGGAGAGTAACCAACCTTAAAATCTACACCGCATTTAAGCCCGCTTACCCTCTCAAGGCAAGGAACGCATATTTCTTCTGTTACGCCCGGATAAACTGTTGATTCATAAACAACTATTGAACCTCTCACAAGGTTTCTGCCAAGTATTTCTGATGCACTGATAACAGGACGCAAATCTGGAATTTTATCGTCCGTTACAGGTGTCGGCACTGCAACAATATGAAACCTTGCCTCCTGAAGCTTTTCTTCTTTACACGTGAATTCTACCGATGTTTTGGTTATTTCCTCATCGCCAACCTCACGCGTAGCATCAATTCCGCTTTTATAATTCTCTATTTTATCGCAATTTAAATCAAAGCCTATTACGTTAATTTTTTTAGCAAACTCAACTGCGATGGGGAGACCGACATATCCAAGACCTATCAGGGATAATTTTTCCTGACGTAAAGCTATCTCATCATATAAACTCACCGATATATGCCTCCTTATTAAGCAGCATGTCTATCTTTTCAATATAAGCATCTACAACCAATTCTCTGTCAAATTCCCCCGAAACCTTTTCCCTGGCGGCAATACCCATTTTTTTCTGGATTTCATAATCCTGTGAAATAAATTTTATAATGCTTTCTTTAAGGCTATCGGTATTTTGAGGAGCAAATAAATATCCTGTGACGCCATCATCAATAGCCTCCCTGCAGCCGCTGATGTCCGAAACCAGACAGGGCCTGCCTGTGGCTTCCGCCTCAAGTATTACATTTGCCATTCCTTCGTGATAAGATGGATGAATAAGACAATGGCTCTCACTAATGAGCTCATGAACCTCTTCCTGGGTTTTTTCACCGTGATATATTATAACATTTTTATCTGAAAGCGTTTTCAGGTTTTCTTCAAGCTCCCTGTCCTCTATCCCACCAACAATATTAAATTGTACCTCAGGATAAAGCTTTTTTATCTTTATTGCGGCTTCAAAAAGCTCCTTATAGCCTTTATCATTTCTTATCCTTGCTACTGTAATAAACTTTACAGGACCTTCCTTTGGGTATTCTTCAAATTTATGAATATTCAGGTTAACACCTGAACCCGGTAAAAGTGCCGCAACTTCTTCACTTACAATTCCTTTATCAATAAGAAAATTGAGATTAGCATTATTTTGAAAAAAAACACAACGGGATTTTTTGAATGCAATCCTCTGAAGCAATATCAGAATTTTCTTAATTATATCTTCTTTATAAAAGCATGAGCCAAGCCCTGTTACATTGTTTATGTAAGGAATGTTGTATCTGCTGCACGCCATGCTGCCATATACATTCGGCTTTGCAGTGTATGTAAGACAAACATCGGGCTTTTCCTCTTTAATTATATTTTTATATTTAAAAAACAGCACTAAATCCTTTATGGGGTTTGTACCACGACGTTCCAACGGCGTTTCCAAAACCTTGATGCCCTGTTCTTCAAAATACGTGTTTTTATCAGATGGTGGCAATGCAAGCACTACTTCATAATTTTCTTGTTGAAGCCTTATAATAAGCTCACGTCTGAAATTGAACAGAGTACTGAAATCATTGGCAAAAATTAAAACCTTACTCATTTAAAACATCCTTTACAGAGGAAATAATAGAATTACAATCCATTTTGTATTTTTCTCTTAAATAGCTTTGGGTTCCGACTATTGATGAATACATGTCATTTAGCCCGACTCTTAAAAGCTTTGCCTTTACGCCTGCTTCTGCCATTACTTCAGCAACTGCGCTACCGAAACCACCGACGATATTATGTTCCTCACAAGTAACTATTAATTCACTCTTTCTGCCGTATTCCAAAATAGCATCTTTATCTATGGGTTTCACAGTAGTAAAGCTCAGTTGAGCTGTACTGATTCCTTCATCATTTAATCTGATTGCCGCTTCTGTTGCATTGTCTAAAATACCACCTGCGGAAAATATTGCAACACGATTACCATCACGAAGCTTGATTGCCTTTCCTATTGTAAAATCCGGTAAATCGTTATGAATCCTTTTTTCACCGCCTCTTCCAAGCCTTAAATAACATGTCCCCTTATGATTTACAATTGCCTCAGTTGCGTATTTTGCTTCAACCAAATCGCCGGGGCACACAACGGTAACATCAGGCAGGGCACGCAATATTGCAATATCCTCTGTCGCGTGATGGCTCATACCAAGAGAACCGTAAACAAATCCTCCTCCAACGCATACAATCTTTACATCAGCGTTATGGTAAGCACAGTCATTTCTTATCTGCTCCACACATCTAAGCGTAGGGAAATTACCGATTGAATATGTAAACACAATATTACCTTCAAGAGCCATTCCGGCGGCAACGCTTGTCATGTTCTGTTCAGCTATGCCTGCATTTATAAATCTATCGGGAAATCTTTCCCAGAACGGTTTTAAAACACCAAAGCCAAGGTCTCCTGTTATTAAATACAAATTATCTTTTTTTTCGGTTAATCCCATTAAGGTTTTAACAAAGGTATCTCTCATGGCCTTTGCGCCTCCAGTTCTGCAACAGCACGGTCATATTCCTCCCCCTGAGGCGTTCTGTAATGCCACAGGATATCATTTTCCATAAAAGATATCCCTTTACCCTTAATTGTATTTGCAATTATAACAGTAGGACAATTTGTTTTAGTGTGCGAAAGGGCTTCGCGCAGTTCATCATGATTATGACCATCTATATTAAAAACACGCCATCCGAATGCACGCCATTTATCCGAAAAAGGTTCGAGTTTTATTGTGTTTTCGCAAAAATCGAGGCTTTGCATTTTATTATGATCCACGATTACTGTTAAATTTGACATGTTATATTGATTTGCAAAAAGTGCTGCTTCCCAAACAGCACCCTCGTCACATTCACCATCACCGATTATAGAAAAAATTCTGTAATCTTTATCGTTTTTTTTTGCAGCAAGTGCCATTCCTGCTGCAACTGAAAGCCCATGCCCTAAAGAGCCTGTTGAAAATTCAACTCCCGGAACACCCTTATGGGATACATGGCCTGATAAACGGCTCCCATTTCCATAATGTGTTTTAAGTTCTTCTATGTTAAAAAAGCCACATTCAGCCAAGGCGGCATAAATAGCAGCACCTGCATGACCTTTGCTTAAAATCAATCTGTCCCTGTCATGCATTTTGGGATTAGAACTGTCATATTTCAAAATATCCGCATAGAGAACAGCGATAATGTCTGCCACAGATAAAATTGCACCAATATGAGAACCTTTTGAAATATGCGTCATTTCAACTCCGTGTCTTTTTATTTTCCATGCAAGCTCTATGCTATTAATAAAGACACCCCCTCAACCGGAAATTTTTTGTAGCCTTAATAGCTGTTCCCTACTAAGATGCCAGCCTATAGCTTCTAAGTTTCCCTTTAACTGACGGGTATTTTTCATACCTGCAAGAACAACAGAATTCTCAATATAATCAAGAATAAATCTGATCGCCACAGCCGAAACCGAACAGCCCTGTTCAATGGAAATTTCTTTAAGAACATCTACAATTTCGAGGTTTTTCAGTAGTTTGTCTCCGTGAAAATTCGCATATGTCTCTCTTGAACGTCTGTCATTGTTATCAAAAGTAACATTTTTATCATATTTACCTGTTAAAATTCCCTGCCCCAAACTCCCCCATGTTAATGGAGTCATTTCAAGTAATTCTGAAATATTAAATATATCTTTTTCGTTTTTTCTGCAAGCAAGGCTATACTCATCCTGAAAACTTACAAAACAGCCTTTGTATTTCTTAATTTCTTCAATGTCATGAGAATATATATTTGAAAGTCCAAAGTATTTTATAAGTCCTTGCACTTTTAAATTTTTCAGCGCATTATATACTTCCGAAAGTGGTGTATGCCCATCTCTGTAATGAACCTGATATAAATCTATGTAATCAGTTTTAAGCCGTTTCAGACTTGCCTTCAGAGCCTTTTCTATCCATTTTGGACTATTATCGTAAATAGTTTCACCGTTTTCAATTCTCACACCAAATTTTGTTGCCACAACAACTTTGTCCCTCTGACCTTTTATTGCTTGTCCCAGGATTTCTTCAGACCTTCCAAGGCCATATACATCAGCTGTGTCAAAAAAGTTGATACCTTTTTCAATTGCTAAATGTACTGTTTCAATTATGTCTTCATAAGAAACCTTGCCCCAACCGTAACCTCCCATGGGACAACCTCCGATACAAAGCCTTGAAACCTTAAGATTAGTGTTTTTAATGTAAGTATATTCCATTAAACGGCAAGCTCCCTCTCTGCTTCCTGTTCCTTCACCGTATATCTGTTTGCAAAAACATTTATTGTCTTTTCCATTACTTTCCAACATGTCAGTATAAATAGTTTGAAATCTGTCGAAAAAGAAACAGATGCGGCATATTTTATCCTAAGTAAATTCTTTTTCTTTAGAACATGTTTTTCGTAGTATTCGTCAGCATTTTTCTCACCAACTACTTCGTCAAGGTTTATGTATTCAATTGAGCTGAAATCTGTTATACCCGGTCGCACCATTAAAATCAATTTTTCAGCACCTTTATATTTCTTGGTGTATCTTAAAAGTTCGGGTCGTGGGCCGATAAAACTCATTTCGAATTTAATTATGTTAAATAGCTGAGTAATTTCATCAAGTTTTGTTTTTCTTAAAAATGAACCGACACGGGTAACTCTAAAATCATTAAGAGCCGTTGTTCCGCCTCCCATCATTTCAGCATCTTTAACCATGGTTCTGAATTTATAAATTAAAAATGTTCTTCCCTTATACCCCCCACGTTTTGCTTTGTACAGTATAGGAAATCCTGTTTCTGCAACTATTGCAACGGCCACAAAAAAATAAACAGGTAAGAGAATAATTAAACATACGATTGCTAAAGTAAAATCTGTTATTGGTTTAAAAAATCTATTATACGCACCTTTGTATGCAATTATTTTTTTCGGGTCAATGCTTCTTGGATTAATTTTATTATTTATAAACATTTTTTGTATGTCTTTCATAAACTACTCCAAAATCACAAATTAATTTAAAACCTTTAATCATTAATACGTTGACTTAATCATTTTACCATTATTATTTAAGCATGTCAACATCTTTATAGCACTAAAATAAAAATTTTTCCATATTTTACCATTTTAATAATATTTCGTTAACTTCGTTGTGAATAATTGACCAAAATGCATTAAACAGGCTCATATTTTTTAAAATTTATTGATTTTTTTAGGGAAATACTATATAATAATATAAAAAATTGGTTATAGGTTTATAAATGAAGGAAGGTTTTACAGTTTTGAAGATTTCAGTAAGTTCATATTCCTTTGCACAATATATACGTGAAGGTAAAATGGAAACAATTGACACAGTAAAAAAAGCACATGAAATGGGTCTGTCAGCAATAGAATTTGCTGCATTTCCTCCTGATGAATGTGATAATAAAAAATCACTTGCAGAAGAGTTACGTTCTGAAGCTGAAAAATATAATATGGTTATTCCCAGTTATGCCGTTGGTGCGAATATGGTGCTTGAAACAAAAGAAGATGATGATGCTGAATATGAAAAAATCTGCCGTGAATTAGATATTGCAAAGATATTAGGGGTTGAAGTTTTTCGTCATGACGCAAGCTTTCAGCTTCCCTCATGGAGCAGATCATTTTATCAGGTGCTCCCAAAAATGGCGGAAAACATACGCAGGTTAACTGAATATGGCGAAAAGCTTGGTATAAAAACAATGATAGAAAACCATGGTTTCATATGTCAGGACAGCACAAGGGTTGAACAAATTGTATCTGCAGTAAATCACCCCAATTTCGGCTTATTGGTAGATATGGGTAACTTTATGTGTGTTGATGAGAATCCTGCACTGGCTGTATCTCGCTGTGCTCCTTATGCCTTCCACGTACATGCAAAGGATTTTTATTTCCTGCCTTTCGACACTGATGAGGATACCACCGGCTGCATAAAGACACGTGCATGCAATTACCTTAAAGGTTCGGTAATAGGAGAAGGTGTTGTACCAGTAAAACAATGTATTTCTATTCTTGACAGGGCAGGTTATGATGGGTATTTCGGTATTGAGTTTGAGGGCAGTGATGATTGCATTGAAGCTGTAACAAAAGGTTTTCAAAACCTCACTCGATATCTCGAGGAAAAATAAATGCAAAAAGTGCTGACTCACTATATTGTGAGACAGCACTTTTTATTAGCTCATAATTTTAGTCAACCAGAGAAATAACAGCCATGGGAGCAGCGTCTCCGCGCCTTACACCCATTTTATTTATTCTGGTATAGCCGCCATTTCTTTCCGTAAACTTAGGAGCGATATCAGCAAACAGCTTACCCACAACATCCGGCTTTGTAATATAAGAAAGAGCCTGTCTTCTTGTGTGCAAGGTGTTCTTCTTACCGAGCGTTATCATTTTCTCCGCCAGAGGGCGAATTTCCTTTGCACGGGTTTCTGTTGTTATTAATCTTCCGTTTTCCAAAAAAGCCGTAACCATTCCTCTTAGCATCAAGTTACGATGATCTGTCGGCCTGCCTAATTTTCTTGGCATATACACTCACCTCCAATTAGTAAATCTCTTTTAACGCTGTGTTGATAAATCTCTTACCACACACAGCATTTGCAATAAGAGTATTCAGTCTGTTAGTCCTCCTCTGAGGCTAATGAAAGGTCCAAGCCGCGAAGCTTGTTAATAACTTCTTCCAAAGACTTTCTTCCAAGGTTACGTACCTTCATCATATCTTCCTCAGTCTTTTTGATAAGCTCTTCAACCGTATTAATAGAAGCACGCTTTAAGCAGTTATAGGATCTTACTGACAAATCAAGCTCCTCAATAGTCATCTCAAGAACCTTTACCTTCTTTGTTTCCTCTTTTTCTACCATGATTTCTGCATTCATGGCATTATCGGAAAGCTCAATAAAGAGGTTTAAATGTTCATTGAGAATCTTTGCGGCAAGGCTGACAGCCTCTGTAGGAGTCAATGTCCCGTTTGTCCAGACTTCTAATGAAAGCATATCATAATCTGTAATCTGACCTACACGTGTGTCCTGAACCGCAAAATTAACCTTAGGTACAGGCGTGTAAATACTGTCAACAGGAATCAGCCCTATGACGGACTGGGATATCTGCTTGTTTTTTTCTGAGGAAACATAACCTCTTCCTTTGTTGATTGTAATTTCCATGTATAGATTTGCATCTTCGTTTAACGTTGCAATATGCAAATCAGGATTGAAAACCTCAACATCTGCATCGATTTTTATGTCAGCGGCGGTAATTACACCGGCGCCTTTAGCCTCGATATAGACTATTTTAGGACCTTCACCGTAAAGCTTTACAACAAGCTGTTTAATGTTCAGAATAATCTCGGAAACATCTTCCTTTACACCAGGAATATTTGAAAATTCATGTAGAATTCCATCTATCTTAATGGATGTAACAGCTGCACCGGGAAGAGATGAAAGCATAATTCTCCTCAGAGAATTACCAAGTGTTGTGCCGTAGCCTCTCTCTAAGGGTTCAACAACAAACTTGCCGTAATGCTTGCCTTCGTCCAGTTCTGTACATTCTACCTTTGGCTTTTCTATTTCTATCATCAAAATACCCTCCTTCAAAAAATATTTCGGGGTTGAGGGCTAACGCTTACTTGGAGTACAACTCAACAATGAGTGTTTCCTGGATATTCAGATCGATATCTTCACGATCTGCTAAAGCTACAACCTTTGCTGAAGCGTTGTCACCGTCACGTTCTAACCACTTAGGAATTGTTTTTCCTTCTGTATTTTCAAGAACTGCCTTGATTTTTGGCAAATCCTTACTCTTATCAGCTATGGAAATAACATCGCCCGGTTTTACAAGGTATGAGGGAATGTTTACACGTTTCCCGTTTACTTTGTAATGACCGTGCAGTACAAGCTGACGTGCTTCTGGTCTTGACAGGGCATAGCCCAGGCGATAAACAACATTATCAAGTCTGCTTTCAAGGATTTGTAAAAGGTTTTCACCTGTTACTCCTTCTTTCTTATTGGCTAATTCAAAATAATTAGCAAACTGGCTTTCAAGAACACCGTAAAATCTTCTAACCTTTTGTTTTTCTCTGAGCTGCAAACCGTATTCTGAAAGCTTTTTACGTCCCTGTCCGTGCTGACCGGGAGCATATTGTCTTTTTGATACAGAACATTTATCGGTGTAGCATCTGTCACCTTTTAAGAAGAGCTTCAAGCCCTCCCTGCGGCAAAGCCTGCATACGGAATCTTTATATCTGGCCATTTAAATACACCTCCATTTCACACTCTTCTGCGTTTTGGCGGACGGCAACCGTTATGGGGAATCGGAGTTACATCTTTAATCATTGCAACTTCAAGGCCGGCAGATTGAAGCGCACGAATAGCAGCTTCACGACCGGAGCCGGGGCCCTTTACGAATACCTCTACGATCTTTAGTCCATGCTCCATTGCAGCCTTGGCAGCAGTTTCAGCTGCAGTCTGCGCTGCAAAAGGAGTGCTTTTTTTTGAACCTCTGAATCCCAGACCACCAGCACTTGCCCATGACAAGGCATTACCGGCTGTATCTGTGATTGTTACTATAGTATTGTTAAACGATGAACGGATATGAACTGCTCCACGTTCTATATTTTTCTTTTCACGTCTTTTATGACCCGTTCTTTTAACAGCAGTTTTTGCCATTATTTACCCTCCTTTTACTTTTTCTTGCCTGCAATGGTTCTCTTGGGGCCTTTACGTGTACGGGAATTATTTTTTGTGTTCTGTCCTCTAACGGGCAGACCTCTTCTATGCCTGATTCCACGATAGCAGCCTATTTCAACCAAGCGCTTGATATCAAGCGATACACTGCGGCGAAGGTCACCTTCAACCTTAAATACCTTGTCGATAACATCTCTTAATTTACCTACTTCGTCTTCGGTTAAATCCTTGACACGAGTGTCAGGACTTATGCCTGTTTCCTTAAGAATTTTGTCTGCACTGCTTCTGCCAATTCCGAAAATATATGTGAGACCTACTTCAATTCTTTTCTCTCTCGGCAAGTCAATACCAGCTATTCTCGCCATACTAAATTACACCTCCTAAAAATGCAGTAAATAATTTATAATAAACCTCTAAGCCGTGCTAATTTTCACGCAGCCGCACTTATCGGAATAAAGTGGAAATTATTAGCCCTGCTTCTGTTTATGTTTGGGATTTTCGCAGATTATCATTACTCTGCCTTTCCTTTTAATGATTTTGCATTTTTCGCAAATCGGTTTTACTGATGGTCTGACTTTCACTTTAAATCATTCCTTTCCAAAATCAATCTCAACCATTATTTTGAGACAACCTGACTATTTTGCTCTCCAGGTTATTCTTCCTCTGGTCAAATCATACGGAGAAAGCTCAACGGTGACTTTATCGCCGGGCAGAATTCTGATATAATTCATACGAAGCTTTCCTGATATATGTGCCAAAATCACATGACCATTCGGAAGTTCAACCTTGAACATTGCATTTGGCAGTGCTTCAAGCACAGTACCTTCAAGTTCCAATACATTATCTTTTGCCATGATCAAACCCTCCCTTGGCTCTCATCCTTAACGTCCGGAGCATACTCTTTTAGGCTTTTTCTTATTTCGGCATTTGTAGGCATTTCACCTGATTTAAGTTTGTTTTTTAGGTTCTCAAGCTCCATACCAATAGCGCTGATATGTCTGAGTTTTTTCTTTTTTGGTTTTTCAACCTTTCTGGCTTTACCATTTGCAAGATACAAGAAATCTTCCTCGCACCGCAAAACAACAAACAAATCGCCCTTATCTCTGCCGGAAACAGATAAGACTAAACTGCCCACGTCAACATCCATCGTCTCACCTCTTAATTATTTATAAGGGTTAAAATCTCACAAGTACCATCATATAAGGCAACTGTGTTTTCATAGTGAGCCGAAAGCTTACCATCTCCTGTTTTAACCGTCCAACCGTCATCCGATGTGTTAACAGCATAAGTTCCCTCATTTATCATAGGTTCAATGGCAAGCACCATGCCGTCAAGAAGTCTTAAACCCTTTCCTGCCGTTCCGAAGTTCGGCACATCGGGTTCTTCATGCATTTGCGCCCCTATGCCATGCCCTACCAAAGCTCTGACTACACCATAACCGTGGCTTTCAGCATAAGTTTGAACAGCTGAGGATATATCACCCATCCTATTACCTGCATGAGCGAACAAAACGGCTTCAAAAAAGCACTGTTTTGTAACATCTATGAGTTTTTGTGCTTTATCGGAAATCTTACCTACACCAAATGTCCTCGCCGCATCTCCGTGATATCCCGAGAGTTGCACTCCAACATCTATGCTTATTATGTCACCCTCACAAAGCTTGATTTTTTTGCTTGGAATACCGTGCACCACAACATCATTTAAAGAAGCACATACTGATGCAGGAAACCCTCTGTAATTTTTGAAAGACGGTAGCCCTCCATTGCTTCTTATAAACTTTTCAGCAAAATGATCGATTTCCTCTGTTGTAATGCCGGGCTTTATAACCTTTTCCACTTCGCAAAGTGTCATTCCTGTAAGCTTGCCCGCCGTTCGCATCATATCTATTTCATGCCTGCTTTTAAGACCAATCATACAGACTTCACCTCTAAGGCTTGTATAATTTCTGCTGCAAGATCGTCAATTGCTTTTGTTCCATCAAATGAAATAAGCTGACCTGTTTTATTGTAAAAGTTCTTAAGAGGTTCAGTTTGTTCATGATAAACCTTAAGCCTTTTTTTAATTGTTTCAGGCATATCGTCAGGCCGTATAACAAGTTTTTCTCCACATATATCACAAACATCCGGTTCTACCGTAGGTTTATTTACAATATGGTATGTCATACCACAGCCCGAACACTCACGTCTTCCCCCAAGTCTCTCGACAATGAAATTGTCCAAAGCTTCAATATTAATGACTGCATTAAGATTTACAAAAGTTGCAATTTCCTCTGCCTGTGCAATTGTACGAGGTACACCATCCAGTATAAATCCATTTTTACAGTCTTCTGAATCAAGACGTTCTCTCAACATATCGAGTATTGCCTCATCCGAAACGAGCAGACCTTCTTCAATGAGCTTCTTCGCCGCAATACCACGCTTTGTATTGGCACGGATTTCTGCTCTTATCATGGCACCTGTAGATATTGTGGGAATATCAAAATGCTTTGATAAAACCCCTGCCTGAGTGCCTTTGCCTGCCCCCGGAGGGCCTAATAAAATAATTTTCATAAAAGCTTCTACCTCTATTCAAGGAATCCCTTGTAGTGACGCATAAGCATCTGAGATTCAAGCTGTCTAACTGTTTCAAGAGCGAAACCGACAACAATAAGCAGAGATGTTCCACCGATAGAAACGCCTGCCAACCTTGGCTCAACCATTGCCATTACATTTGGGATTATGGCTATAAGACCGAGGAAGAACGCACCTGCAAGTGTCAGTCTACTCAAAATTTTTGCGATAAATTCGCTTGTTGGTCTACCCGGACGAATACCCGGAATAAAACCGCCGTTTTTCTTCATATTGTTTGCTATTTCTATAGGATTGAAAGTAATTGAAGTATAGAAATAAGTAAACGCAATAATAAGCACAAAGTAAACTATTGAGTACCATGGATTGCTTGCACTAAAAAAGTTGTTAAGCCATGCTGCAAATCCTGTCGTTGCATTGGGGTTTGTAAGAGCTGTAATCGTTCCCGGAAATGACATAATGCTCATGGCGAAAATTATGGGAATAACGCCTGCATTTGTTACTTTTATGGGAATATGAGTGCTCTGTCCACCATACATTTTTCTTCCTACAACACGTTTTGCGTATTGAACGGGTATTCTTCTCTCTGCATTATCAAACCATACAATGAGAGCAATGATGGCAATAGCAAAAAAGAGAACTGCTGCTACAACAAGAATATTATCCTTGAAGTTCGCCCATATCTGATTTGCCATAGAAGGAATACGTGCAACGATACCTGAAAAAATAATCATTGATATTCCGTTTCCAATACCCTTTTCTGTGATTTCTTCACCAAGCCACATAAGAAATGCGGTTCCTGCTGTAAATGTTACTGTTATTGTAATAAAAGACATTAAGCCCCTTGCTTCAACAGCATTCTGAAGACCGACGTACAAACCTGCGGCCTGCACAAATGCCAATACAACTGTAACCCAACGAACAATACTCTGTATCTTTTTTCTGCCTTCTTCGCCTTCCTTACTCAGTCTTTCAAGAGCCGGAATAGCTACTGTGAGAAGCTGAATGATAATTGACGAGTTAATGTACGGCGAAATACTCATTGCGAATATTGTAGCGTTTTCAAATGCACCGCCTGAGAAAGTATTCATAATACCGAAAATTGAGTTTGAACTTCCTTCAACCAGTTCTTTCATTGCTGAAGCAATGAGGCCCGGAACTGGAACAAATGAACCGAATCTGAATACAACGAGCAATAAAAGTGTATACAACATTTTCTTGCGAAGATCTGGGATATTCCAAGCGTTCTTCAGTATTTTAAACACTTACATCACCTCGGCCTTTCCGCCTGCGGCTTCAATCTTCTCTGTTGCTGACTTTGAAAAACGAGCTGCTTTAACGGTAAGCTTCTTATCAAGATCTCCTCTTCCAAGAACTACTACACCATCTCTTATCTTACTGATAATTCCCTTTTCTTTAAGAAGTTCCGGTGTTACTACGGTATCTATATCGAATTTGTTAAGCTCAGAAACATTGATCTCAACATATTCTTTAGCAAATATATTGGTGAATCCTCTCTTGGGCAAACGTCTGTATAAAGGCATCTGACCGCCTTCAAAACCAACACGTACGCCCCCGCCTGAACGAGAGTTCTGACCCTTATGGCCTCTGCCGGCTGTTTTACCATTACCTGTACCTACGCCTCTGCCCTTTCTTTTGGGCTCTGTGACGCTTCCTTGTGCAGGTTTAAGCTCATACAACTTCATTGTGCCACACCTCCTTTTTTAATTATACTTCCTCAACTGAAAGTAAGTAAATAACTTTATTTATCATGCCTTTTATCTGTGGAGTGTCTTCATGCTCCACAACGTCACGGATCTTTTTAAGGCCAAGAGCATGGGCGGTTGCTATCTGGTCTTTTTTTCTGCCGATAACGCTTTTTGTAAGAGTAATTCTGAGTTTAGCCAACGTAAACCCCTCCTAACCTTATATTAGAGTTCTTCGATAGCTTTGCCACGCAAACGTGAAACTTGTTCTGCACATTTGAGATTTTTCAAACCATCAATAGCAGCGTTTACAACGTTTTTGGGGTTATTGCTACGCAAAGACTTTGTACGAATATTTTTAATACCTGCAAGTTCCATTACCGCACGGACAGGTCCGCCGGCTATAACTCCTGTACCTTCAGCAGCAGGCTTTATTAATACTGTGCCCGCACCTGATACACCGATTATTTCGTGAGGAACTGTCCCATCCTTCAAAGGAACTGTAAGCATATTCTTCTTGGCATCTTCAATACCCTTTCTTATTGCATCGGGGATTTCAGCTGCTTTTCCGAGGCCACTACCAACGCGTCCGTTTTCATCTCCTACAACAACTAAAGCTGTGAAACGAAAATTACGTCCGCCCTTAACAACCTTGGTAACACGATTTATAGTTACAACTTTCTCTTTGATTTCATCACGATCAGCGGAGTCTCTATATCTTTCTGCCATATTCATCCTCCTCCTTAAAAATCTAATCCGCCTTCGCGGGCGCCTTCGGCAAGTTCAGCTACACGGCCATGATAAATGTAACCGCCACGGTCAAAAACAACCGATTTGATACCATTTTCTATTGCCTTTTTAGCTATTAATTTGCCTACTTCACGGGCAGCTTCTTTGTTGCCACCGTAGCTATTTGCGAAATCCTTATCAAGGGAGGATGCCGCAACGAGTGTTATACCCTTACTGTCATCAATAATCTGAGCGTAAATATTGTTAAGGCTCCTATATACGTTTAGTCTGGGGCGCGCTTGTGTGCCTTCCAGATGATTACGCATGTTTGCATGACGTTTAAGCCTTATATTATTACTGCTTTTCTTTTTAATCATTACTTATAACTCCCCTCCTTAAGATTTTGCTTTACCAGCCTTACCCTCCTTGCGGCGGATATGCTCTGTAGCGTATTTGATACCTTTACCCTTATAAGGTTCAGGTAACCTCTTTTCACGAATAATAGCTGCAATATGACCTACAAGCTGCTTGTCTGCACCTCTGACGATAATTTTGTTTGGTGCAGGAACTTCTATATCAATGCCAGCTACCGGTTCCATTTCAACCGGATGTGAATAACCTAAATTTAAAACAAGCTTTTTACCTTGCAGCTGTGCTCTGTAACCAACGCCGTTAATTTCAAGTTCTTTTACAAAACCTTCTGTCACACCTGTTACCATATTTGCAACCAGTGAACGAGTAAGACCATGAAGCGATTTATGTTCTTTCTTCTCGGATGGTCTTGTGACATTAATAACACCGTCTGCCATATTCAGCGACATTTCAGGATGAAGCTTCTGATTCAATGTGCCCTTGGGTCCTTTTACCGTAACTTCATTATCAGCGGATACTTTAATTTCTACCCCCGCCGGTACGGTAATAGGCATTCTTCCTATTCTCGACACTATATCTCACCACCATTTCTTCGTTAATTATTACCAAATAAAAGCTAATACTTCGCCACCTACATTTAAAGATCTGGCTTTTTTGTCTGTCACAATACCATTGGATGTGGATATAATGGCAATACCCAGTCCTCTTAAAACGCGGGGAAGATCTTCACGGCTCGCATAAACCCTCAAACCTGGTTTAGATATTCTTTTGAGCCCGGAAATTACTTTTTCTTTGTTTGCGCCGTACTTGAGGGCAATTTTTATAATTCCCTGCTTTCCGTCGTCTATTATTTGATATCCCTTGATATATCCTTCTTCATTCAAGATTTCAGCTATTGCCTTCTTGACGTTAGAAGCAGGAACATCAACGGTTTCGTGCTTTGCGGAATTTGCATTTCTGATACGAGTAAGCATATCAGCAACAGGATCTGTTACATGCATGTTACTACCTCCTTTTCCGTAACTTATAGCCCGTTAGGGCAAATATTTTTACCAGCTTGCCTTTTTAACACCGGGAATTTGACCTTGATAAGCCAATTCTCTGAAACAGATACGGCACACGCCAAATTTTCTGAGATAAGCATGCGGTCTTCCGCAGATTTTGCATCTGTTATAAGCTCTTGTGCTGTATTTAGGCGTACGCTGTTGTTTAAGCACCATTGCTTTCTTTGCCATTTAATTATTCCCTCCCATCAATTCTTGGCGAATGGGGCTCCCATGAGTGTTAACAACTCACGTGCCTCCTCGTCGGTCTTGGCAGTGGTAACAAATATGATTTCCATACCTCTTACCTTGTCAACTTTATCATACTCTATTTCGGGGAATATGAGTTGTTCCTTCAGACCTAATGAATAATTGCCCCTACCGTCAAACGCGTTTTCATTGATACCCCTGAAGTCACGTACACGGGGAAGTGATATATTAAAAAGTCTGTCAACAAATTCATACATTTTTTCACTTCTGAGAGTAACTTTACAGCCTATGTTCATGCCCTGTCTGAGCTTGAAGTTAGCAACTGACTTTTTAGCCTTTGTAACAACAGGCTTCTGACCTGTAATCAAAGCTATATCTCCGCAAGCAGATTCGCAGGCTTTGGGATTATCCTTTGCTTCTCCTAAACCGATATTGACAATTACCTTATCGAGCTTAGGAATCTGCATAATGCTTTTATACTCAAATTTTTTCATTAATGCAGGAGCTACCTCGCTAACATATTTCTCTTTTAATCTAGACATTGGCACTTACCTCCTTTCACATTTTATCAGTCATTAAAGGTTTCACCGCAATGTTTGCAGTATCTGACTTTTTGCCCATTATCTAAAACTTTTCTGCCAATACGGGTTGTCTTTCCGCATTTATTGCAAATATGCATAACCTTAGAAGCGTAAATTGCAGCTTCCTGTTTGATTATACCGCCGACATCGCCCTGTTTTCTCGGTTTTGTATGTTTTGATACAAAACCCATACCCTCAACTATAACCTTGCCTTCAGAGGGAATAACCTGTAAAACTTTGCCTTTTTTTCCTTTATCAACACCTGTAATTACTTGAACGGTGTCGTCTTTTTTTATATGCATTTTCATTAATTGTGCACCTCCTTACCGTACTTCGGGAGCTAAGGATATAATTTTAATATAATCCTTTTCACGGAGCTCACGAGCAACCGGCCCAAATATACGGGTACCTCTGGGGTTCTTATCATCTTTTTTAATGAGTACTGCTGCATTTTCGTCGAATCTGACGTAGCTACCGTCGGCTCTTTTAACTGCACTTGCCGTCCGGACAACAACTGCATAAACAACCTCGCCTTTTTTAACAGTACCGCCGGGCGTAGCTTTTTTTACCGATGCAACAATGACATCACCGACATATGCATATCTTTTAAGTGAACCGCCCAAACAACGAATGCACATGATTTCTTTTGCGCCCGTGTTGTCAGCCACTTTGAGAAGCGTCTGTTGTTGAATCACTTGGATTCACTCCTTCCGAAAAATTATTTTGCCTTTTCGACAATCTCAACAAGTCTCCATCTCTTGTCACGGCTCAAAGGTCTTGTTTCCATAACCTTAACCTTATCGCCTATCCCGCATGAATTATTTTCATCATGAGCCTTGAGCTTGTATGTTCTTTTAATTATTTTTCCGTAAAGCGGATGTTTTACATTGTGGGCAATTGCAACAACAATTGTTTTGTCCATCTTATCGCTGATAACCACACCGGTTCTCACCTTACGCGCATTTCTTTCTTCAGACATTTTCTGCGTCCTCCTTTCAATTAAACGGATTCACTCTGGGTGAGCTCACGTTCTCTGATAACCGTTTTTACCTGTGCGATAGCTTTTTTAACTTCGCTGATTCGCTTGGGGTTATCAAGCTGATTGGTAGCGTGCTGAAAACGCAGATTGAATAGTTCTTTTTTAAGGTCTTCCACTTGGTTTTCAAGATCCTTAGTATTTAATTCTTTGATTTCATTGATTTTCATTCAGCTTCACCCTCCGTTCCATCGGATTCGCGGGCAACAAATTTACATTTGATGGGGAGTTTGTGTGCAGCAAGACGCATAGCCTCACGTGCTGTTTCCTCGTCAACTCCGCCTATTTCAAATAATACTCTGCCCGGCTTAACAACTGCTACCCAGTATTCGGGTGAACCTTTACCACTACCCATACGGGTTTCAGCCGGCTTTTCTGTTACCGGCTTGTCAGGAAAAATTTTAATCCAGACCTGACCGCCTCTTTTAATATAACGAGTCATAGCAATACGGGCTGCTTCAATCTGATTTGAAGTTATCCAGGATGGCTCAAGAGCTTTAAGACCGTAATCACCGTTGCTTACGGTATTTCCTCTTGTTGCTATTCCCTTCATCCTGCCACGCATAACTCTTCTGTATTTAACTCTTTTAGGCATTAACATTTTTTTTGCCTCCCTCCGCTTTTGGTGCTTTTTTGCTTGCGGGAAGAACCTCGCCCTTATAAATCCAAACCTTTACACCTATTTTACCATAGGTTGTATCTGCTTCATAGAAACCATAGTCTATATCAGCCCTCAAGGTCTGAAGAGGAATTGTTCCTTCATGGTAGTGCTCGCTGCGGGCGATTTCTGCGCCGCCGAGTCTGCCCGAACAAGCAGTCTTTATACCCTTGACTCCAAGTCTCATAGCTCTTTGCATGGATGATTTCATTGCACGTCTGAACGAAACCCTTTTTTCAAGCTGTGCCGCGATACCTTCAGCAACAAGCTGAGCATTTGCATCCGGACTTTTTACTTCAACAATGTTTATAGATACTTTTTTACCTGTCAAAGTCTCAAGACTTGAACGAAGCCTGTCTATTTCCGAACCGCTTTTACCTATTATAATACCGGGTTTTGCAGCATGAACAGCTACAGTTATTTTGTTTGCTGTTCTTTCGATTTCTATTTTAGGAACTCCGGCACTGAACTCCAGTTTTTTTATAAATTTTCTTATTTTATAGTCTTCAATAATATTATCACCGAACTCACGTTTTTCAGCATACCATCTGGAATCCCAGTCTTTGATTATGCCAACACGAAGCCCGTGTGGATGTACTTTCTGACCCATTAACTCGCCTCCCCCTATTTCTCATTTACCGCCAATGTAATATGGCTGGTTCTCTTTCTGATTTTGAATGCTCTGCCCTGAGCTCTCGGGCGAATACGCTTTAAGGTAGGACCTTCATTTGCATATGCTTCCGAGACAACTAATGAATCGGCACTTAAACCGAAATTATTTTCAGCGTTGGCAACCGCTGATTTTAAAAGCTTTATAAGAATTTCAGATGCAGCTTTGGGTGTATTGTTTAATATACCAAATGCAACACCAATAGGCTTATTTCGTATTAAATCAAGAACAATTTTAACCTTTCTCGGTGAAATTCTCGCATAACGCAGGGTGGCTAATGCCCCTGTTCTCTCACTCATGTTTAATCCTCCCTTCACTAATAATTAGTGAATATTTTCTATTACTTTCCGGTGGTTTTTGAACCGGCATGACCTCTGAATGTTCTGGTTGGAGCAAACTCGCCGAGCTTGTGACCTACCATATCTTCAGTTACATATACCGGAACATGTTTTCTTCCGTCATGAACAGCGATTGTATGACCTACCAAATCGGGAAAGATCGTAGAACTTCTTGACCAGGTTTTAACAACCTGCTTGTTACCGCTTTCATTCATAGCTATTACACGTTTCAAAAGTCTCTCTTCAATAAAAGGACCTTTTTTAACTGATCTTGACATTTAATTTCCTCCTCTCACAGTTTTAAACCGCTTTAGGTTACCGCAACTATTATTTCTGGTTACGGCGTTTAACGATAAATTTGTTACTCTTCTTGTTCTTCTTGCGGGTCTTGTAACCAAGAGCCGGCTTACCCCAAGGAGTAACAGGACTTGGCATACCGATAGGAGATTTACCTTCACCACCGCCATGAGGATGGTCATTAGGATTCATAACAACACCACGGACTGAGGGACGGAAACCCATGTGACGTCTTCTGCCGGCTTTACCGATAGAAATGTTCTCATGATCAATATTTCCAACCTGACCTATTGTTGCAAGACAGTTAATCCTTACCATTCTTACTTCAGTTGAAGGAAGCCTTATCTGTGCATATTTGCCTTCCTTTGCCATAAGCTGGGCAC
>CAZUVQ010000022.1:0-21172 GCA_964623915.1 uncultured Oscillospiraceae bacterium | reverse complement strand
TCAAGAGGTCAGCGGTTCGATCCCGCTTATCTCCACCAACGAAAAGGGGCTTTTGTTACAGCCCCTTTAAGAATTGAATATTAAGTTTTTAGTAAAGTTTTAGTTTTTAGGTTTGCTCATAATGGAAATTCATAATGTTGTCACTTGACTGCCTAAAACATCACCATTTAGTTTCATGTATTGTTTTTTCGCTTTAATTTGAGTAAAAATATAATCCCTAAAGCAATTGTGGTTAAGACAATTACCAAATTATACAACCAAGTATAATCTTTTTGAACATCAACCACCGGTGCATTTTCTTTTTCAATAGAGCTAATAGAAAGTCTATCTATTTTTTCGCTTAACACCATATCTTTGTAATTAGTGTAAACATATATCGGAGGTGAGCTGATAAAGGAAAAGACAGCAGTAAAACTTACCTCAGGTGACCATGTAGAGATAAAGGCTACAGATAAAAAAGCCCAAGTTTTATTCATAAGTTCAAAACGACTGGACGAACCGGTAGTTTGGGGTGATCCTATTGTCATGAATACTAAGGATGAATTGAATAAGGCTTTTGATGATTTGAAGAAAGGTACTTTTATACAAAATAAGATTTCTTATTGAGGATAGGATACAGAGGGGAGCACATCATATTGAAAAAAATAAAGATAGTAGCCATTGTTGGTTCTCTGCGAGAAGAATCATATAACCGACAATTGGCATTAGCAGCAAAAGAACTCATTGGGGATCGGGCTGATTTTGAACTGCTCGAGTATCATGATATTCCCTTAATGAATGAGGACATTGAATACCCTGCACCTGAAGCTGTAAAACGCATTCGTGATACAGTGAAATCCGCAGATGGGATATGGTTCTTCACGCCGGAATACAATCACTTTTTTCCGGGAGTTTTAAAGAACCTCATCGACTGGCTATCCCGCCCGATCAGTGATGAAGAGCCGCCGGTTCTTGCAGAGAAGCCTGCCGCCATAAGCGGGATTTCTCCTGCTATGGCAGGGACAGGCCTTGCCCAAGATCATCTTGTTACACTCATCAGTTTTTTGAACATGGATGTTATGAATGTGCCTCGTCTCACTATTCCTAACGCTATGCAACAACTTGACAGCGATGGCAAGCTGGCACTTAAAGCAAGCTATCAATACTTGGAAAAACAAGCGAATTCTTTTCTGAGCTTTATTACTAAACGAATTCAATATTAAAGGCAATCACAGGATTTTTTATCGTTTAAAGTAAAGGGCAGCATCACAGAACCGGTTTCTTTATTACTCTTATTTGTAAAATTATAACTTTTTTGTGATATAGTTACAGAACTTATAAAAAAATGATGATATTGTATTATTAAAGTTAATAAATATTAAACTTTAGAGCAAAAATAGATTTGAAAGGATGTGTTTTTATGAAAGTTAAAACTTTTAATGTAAAAGCCAAAAGTGAAAATCCAACAAAGACAGTTGTAGAGGCAGGAAATTTCAAAATTGTAATCGACGAACCGGAGAATATCGGTGGAACTAATCACGGTCCAACTCCTGTTGAATTTGTTTTAGCTGCTCTTGCCGGTTGCATAAATGTTGTAGGACATATGATTGCAAATGAAATGGGTTTTGTTTTGAACGGTTTATCCATGGATTTTGAAGGTGACTTAAATGCTGCAAAGTTTTCAGGGCAACAAACAACAGAAAGAGCCGGTTTCTCGGAAATCAGGGTTAAAATTACACCTGATACAGACGCGGATATAAACACGCTCAATAATTGGTTGCAACAAGTGGAAGAAAGATGTCCTGTTGGTGATAACTTAAAAAATGCAACTCCTGTAAAAATTTCTTTATAAAAACTAATCGTCTTTTTTAATATGGCAGGAAGGTCACAATCGACCCTCCTGCCATATCCACTATACGGCAAAAAACTCATTTCGGAGGATATTAAATGAACATTGGTTATGCCTTTCTGACTGTTGGTGTTTTTGGGGTAAAGCAGAGAACCTGTATGATTAAAAATGCTACTCCTGATATTTTAATGAGCCTGATTCAATCAAACCTTGCGGCACTTGATAAAATAATAGACTATAACATCAAAAACAATATCAGACTGTTTCGTATCAGCTCAGATATCATTCCCTTTGGTTCACATCCAATTAATACATTAAAATGGTGGGAAATCCTCGGGAATCAATTAAAAGAGATTGGAAAGAAAGCACTCTGTGGTGGCATTCGCCTTTCAATGCACCCCGGGCAATATACTGTACTTAACTTCACCGAACAAAGCAGTGTTAGAACGGGCAGTGGACGATTTGAAATATCATGCTATGTTTTTGGATGCACTGGGATTAGGAACGGAACATAAAATAATCCTTCATATCGGAGGTATTTATGATGATAAGGCAGCAGCGGCAAGTCGCTTTATTTTTCAATACCGCCGTCTTAACAATAATATTAAGAATCGGTTGGTTATTGAAAACGATGATAGGCACTACAATATATATGATGTGCTTTCTATTGGTCTTTATGAGGACATCCCTGTTGTTTTTGATATTCTTCATCATAAGGTTAATACAGACAATATGAGGTCTTTGGAAGAATGGATTCTATTATGCAAAAATACCTGGAAAACAGAGGACGGCGCACAAAAAATACATTACTCACAACAGGAGAAAAATAAGCGACAGGGCTCTCATTCTGCCACGTTGAACGCCTATGATTTCTCACAATTTTACAATAGTCTCCCTGTGAAGGATGCAGATATTATGTTGGAAGTAAAAGATAAAAATTTGTCTGCAATAAAATATATAAATGCAATTTCCACACCAAAAATCCAACGGTTGGAAGAGGAATGGGCTCGCTATAAATACAAGTTTTGGAACATTCCCCAAAAGCTTACAACTTAATAAGACAACTGTTGAAAGAGAAGAGCTCATATCCTTTTGCAGAGTTTTACAAGCTTATTGATGAGGCTTTAAACACCCCTATAATACCTTCAAATTAACGTATGCTACCTTTTGTCTGTTTGCTCTTTAATTGTTACACTTGGTTTCAATGCGGCTTTTTCCCCTCTCTTTTGCATGATATAAAGCCTTATCTGCTCTGCTTAGTAGGGCATCTATTGAATCGTTATGCAAATGCTCGGTTATACCAAAGCTCAATGTTACTGCTTCTCCGATTGAATATTTATATTTTGATATGGCACATAAAATTTCTTCACACACCACTTTTGTCTTGAGGATATCCTTTTGTGGGCATACTATTAGAAATTCTTCGCCGCCCCATCTACCAACAATAGTGTTATCATTACACCATTTTTTTAAAACCTGCGCCACATCAATTAAAACTGAATCGCCTGTCAGGTGTCCATAAGTGTCGTTAATTTTTTTGAAATTATCTATGTCCGCCATAATAATTGAAAATGTGCTTGCGCCGGTTGACGCTTTCTTCAATTCTGAATGTAACACGTCATCAAGTTTTATTCTGTTATAAAGCCCTGTTAAATAATCAGTTATTATAAGCCCTTTAAGTTCATTATTTTTTTCTTCAAGGGCGTTTTCAGCCTCTTTTCTTGATATGTTAAAATATCTTATCAGAAAAATCAGGCCTGCTGTTGCTCCTAATATATTAATAATGCTGCTTACCTTCACCTCATCAGAATCCCAACTGACATATGCGGATATCATAAAGAAAAACATATATGCACAATACAAGCCAACTATTATATTTGCTTTCTTCCTTTCAAGAAGAAAATAAACTACAGGAGGATAAACGCAAATCCAGTAAAATGCATATCTTCCGCTTCCTGCTAACGCAAAGAATGCAACCAGTACCACCGTCATCAGAGATATAGTGATAATTGTCACCTGATAATTTTTTTTTGTTTTTCTATAATAAAAAAGAATGGCAAGTGAAATAGCAGATACAGCAATTTCTAAAACTCCTATGGCAATATAGTGCTCATGAGATTTAAATATAAAGTTTATTACCGCATAAAGTATACCAATTGCAAATAAAGCATAAAGCACAAATTTTAATAAAGACTCCTGACTGTGCTCTGGATAACTGTCGCCGGTATTTTTTTTATTCCGAAAGTTCATTTTACAACCTTCTTTTAAACTTGTTGTTATTTACATTATGTATTTATTATAATTTAAATAAATGATATTGTCAATTAAAGAATTAATTATAGTTACTACATTAAATACAACAAAGATTATTTATATAATGAAAAAGGCGAATAGTATTGATAAACAGTTAATGTGCCTTTTGCGAAGTGGGAGGAGCAAAGCGAACTTTAATCCCACTTGATGCTCATAGGGAGCGTAGACTTTGGTTTCAAACAATAAAAATCGCCCTTAGAATAATCTAAGAGCGACATTGCTTGTCGGCGCTTGCCGACTGGTACCGGTGGTCGGGGTCGAACCGACACGGTATCGCTACCACCGGATTTTGAGTCCGGCACGTCTGCCAATTCCATCACACCGGCATGTGAATATAAAAAATTATACAGCATTTTTGAAAATAAATCAAGCGTTTTTACTTAATTTATTATTTTTTTTTAAAAGGTTCATTCAACACACGCAAAACGCTTGATATCCCATGTTTTTTTACACTTATCCACATTTTATCCACAATTTCATATGAGGACAACTTGTTTATCCACATAGTTATGTTTAAGTTATCCACATATGGATGTGAATTAGTATCATTTAATAATTATAGTAACAACCGATACGACAAGAAACAACAGTGCAAAAACAGTCATTCCCGGATTTAAAAATACTGTTTTGAAAAACTTATTATCAGGTATCGTAATGCTGCCTTTTAGAAACTTTACTTTTTTTATTTTCTTAAACAGTAAATATATTCCTTTAAATGCAGCAACATAATTTGCAGCAACAAAAATTACAAGAAGGTAAAACTGCCAACTTACATTAAAACCCGCTTCAATGTTTTGCGGATAATATTTCATTAAGGGAATTAAAATAACAGACGTCATGTTTATTATCATATGTGTAATTACACAGTAACGCAGTTTGCCGGTTTTGCAGTACATGTAAGCTAAAACTGCACCTATACCAAAGGCATAAAAAAACTGATACAAATTGCCATGAAATAAGCCGAACATAAGCCCTGAAAGTAAAACAGCGGTTTTTTCACCGTAAATTATTACACGGTCACACAAAAGCTTACGGAAAAATATCTCTTCAAAAACAGGTGCAAGAATACCCACGGTTAAAAATAACACGAAAAAATTAGTAGAATTAATCATGTATTCAAGTCTGTCCATGGTCTGAATATCGAAAGCATTGGAAAAAACAGATATCAATGCATTGGTCAATATATTAAGTAAAGTTCCTATACCTATGGAAATCAAAATAAATGATGCAAAACTTTTTCCCGACAAGCCAAGGCGAACTACTTTGACAGCCGGTTTTCTTTTGAGAAACAGCGAGAGAAATATTGTACTGCATATAGTCAGAAAAGAACTTAGAAGCATTAAAAAATTAGGGTCATTAAGAAAATCCGCCTGATATTCATTTAAATAATAAATCAAAAAAGTAACAAATGCTATTACTCCTGCAAGCAGACAAGCCAAGGCGTAGGAAAAAATATATGAAAACCCTAAAAACGAAAATATTTTTTTATGCTTTTTCTCCTCTGTTTTATCAAAAAAAAGATTTATTGGCATGGTAATTTCCCTTTCTGTTGTTTTGAAATCAAGTAACTTTATTTTACCATCCATATAAAATAAAGTCAATGTTATTAGGTTTATTAACATAATAAACTTCATAAACAACAGGCTTCAGGCTGCTTTTTTACAGATATATTTGTTGACAGTTTTAACCTTTAATGGTATAATGATATTCAATATGGAGGTATATATGTACAATATTGAATCATTAGCAATAAACGAAAAAGATGAGCTTACTGTTGGCGGTGTGTCCACTTCACTGCTTGCAAGGGAATACGGTACTCCGCTATATGTATTTGACGAAAACCATATCAGAAAAAATATGGGTGATTATATAAGTGCAATTAATGATTTTTACCAGGGCTTTGGTATGCCCTTATATGCATCCAAGGCTTTTTGCTGTAAAGAAATTGCAAGAATTGCTGACAGTGAGGGTCTTGGGCTTGATGTAGTTTCAGGCGGTGAGCTTTACACTGCTTTATCCGCAAACTTTCCGGCTGACAAAATATTTATGCATGGAAACAACAAAAGCTTTTCCGAAATAAATGATGCAATTAGTGCCGGCATTGGCAGAATTGTTGCTGACAGCATTGATGAGGTAGATTCAATTGATGCCATAGCGAAAGAAAAAGGGATTGTTCAGAAAATTTTACTTCGAATAAAACCCGGTATTGAGGCTCATACCCACGATTTTGTTAAAACAGGTCAGAATGACAGCAAATTTGGTGTTTCACTTGAAACAGGCGAAGCATATGATGTTGTTTGTGAAACGCTGAAATATAAAAATGTAGACCTATGCGGTCTGCACAGCCATATTGGTTCACAAATTCTTGATGAAAAGCCTTTTGTTTTTGTGGCAGAGCTTTTGGTAGCCTTTATGGCAAAAGTTAAAGATGATTTCGGCTTTGTTTTAAGAGAGCTGAATTTAGGCGGCGGATTCGGCGTAAGATATACTGACGAGGATTCTCCGAAACCTTGTTATGAATATATGAAAGCCCTGCTTGCCGGCCTTAATAACGCTCTTCATAAGCATGGGTTACAAAAACCATTTGTTTATGTTGAACCCGGCAGAAGTATTGTTGCCGAGGCCGGAATAACGCTTTATACAGCCGGTGCAATTAAGGACATTAAAAACATAAGAAAATATGTGTCAGTTGACGGCGGCATGGCAGATAACCCACGCTATATAATGTACGGAGCACGCTATAAGGCACTTTTATGCAAAAACCCTTTTGCGAGGCCGCAAGAAGACATAACACTTGCGGGAAAGTGCTGTGAATCAGGAGATATACTGATAGAAAACATCAGCTTACCGAAAATTAAGGCCGGTGATATAATAGCTGTTTTGACAACGGGTGCTTATAATTACTCAATGGCGAGCAATTATAACCGTTTGCCACGCCCCGCTGTTGTTATGGTAAAAGACGGCAACGCAAGAGTAATAATAAAACGTGAATCCTATGAGGATTTAATAAGGAATGATATATAATGTTTAGCGGAATGAATTTTCAGACCATGATTTTAAGACTGCCTGTAGTTTTTCTGGCAATCACCGTGCATGAGTATGCCCATGCATATGCCGCCTACAAAATGGGTGACAATACAGCAAAGGCTGCAGGCAGATTATCCATGAATCCACTCAAGCATATGGATATTTTAGGTGCCATTTGTTTGCTGATATTTAGTTTTGGGTGGGCAAAGCCCGTACCCATAAATCCATATAACTTCAGAAACAAAAAATACGGCACCGTTATTGTATCCTTAGCCGGGCCTATGTCAAATCTTTTATTGGCATTGATAGGTTCGATTTTACTCGGCATATTTTCAAGGTTTGCTTTCGGCTCATTTAACGTGACTTTTGCCGAAACTTTTTATAGCCTAATGATACAGCTTATCATTCTTAATGTTTCTTTAGCAATATTTAATCTCATACCCATCCCCCCGCTTGATGGCTCAAAAATTTTCAGTTCACTTTTGCCATCACGCTATTACTTTAAGCTTATGCAATATGAGAGGTATTCTTTTATCATATTGCTTTTGCTTTTATATACAGGGATAATAAGTAAATTTTTAGGTATTTTTGTAAACCCGATACTAAGGTCACTTGACACGTTAGTTAACTTGATAATGTCTCTATGAACACAATAAGATGTACTCTGAGTGTTTATGACGGACCTCTTGATTTGCTTCTGACTTTAATACAAAAAAATAAAATAAATATTTATGATATTCCCATAGCCGAGATTACCACCGGTTATTTGGACGAGCTTCAGAATATGCGGGAAATGGACCTTGAAATTACAGGCGAATTTCTTGTTATGGCTTCATGGCTTTTGCTTATGAAATCAAGGGCACTTTTGCCACGGCATGAGGAAACCGAAGATGACGAGATGACGCCGGATGAGCTTGCGCGAAGGCTTATTGAATACAGAAAAGTAAAAGAAGCCGCAAAAGAGCTTGAAAAACATCAGTATTCAACGCTTGCAAATTATTTCAAGGAACCCGAAAAGATAGCAAGGGTTATACCGGAAAACGGCAGTATCGAAAAAACAAGGCTATATGAAGCATTCTTAAGCGTTATGAACAGAATTGAAGCAAAACTGCCGCCGCCCCGTGAGAGTTTCCGTGGAATAATTGAACGTGAAAAAATTTCCCTGCCCGATAAAATACGTGATGTTATACGTTTTATAAGAAAGAAAAAGCGGACAAATTTTGAAAGCTTTTTCGAAGGTGCAAAATCCAAAACTGAGGTTGTTACAACATTTCTTGCAATTTTGCATCTTGTTTCACACGGAAGAATGAAAATATTTGAAAAGGGCGATAAAATTATTCTTGTAAAAAGCGGTGAGGATAATGGAGAAGAATAAAATGCATGCTGCAGTAGAGGCAATTTTGTTCAGCTGTGGTGATGCAGTGGGTACCGATGAAATCGGCGAAGCTTTAAATATTTCGGAAACAGATGCGCTGGAGCTTTTGCTTGAAATGCAAAAAAATAAAGACGATGAAAAAAGCGGCCTCAAAATCATAAAGCTTGAAAATAAATTTCAGCTGTGCTCACGAGAGGATTATTATGAATACATAAGAGCAGTTACTGAACCGAGAAAGCAACAGGGGCTGTCCTCTGCGGCTTTGGAGACCTTGTCAATAATTGCATATAATCAACCCGTTACAAGAAGCCGCATTGATTATATCAGGGGTGTTGATTGCACGGGTAGCATAGCAAGGCTTAGTGAAAGAGGTTTGATTGACGAGGCAGGAAGGCTTGATACTCCGGGAAAACCCATTTTATACAGAACAACTGATGAATTTTTACGTTGCTTCGGGCTTTGTGGGCTCGAGGAATTACCGGGTATTTCAGAAGTTCCTTGTCAGGAGAATTTTTTGGAAGAAAACAAGGAATAATAATCCTTGAGTAGGTGAAAAATAATGACAGTTCTAATAATTACAGGTGTCATTTTAGCATTGCTGGGGCTTTTAGCTTTGTCACCCGCAAAGGTTTATGTTATATACAAGAAAAACGAAGAGAGCCTTATAAAAATATCTGCAAGTGTTGGATTAATAAAGTTTTCATTATATGACTCATCACGAGATAAAAAGCAAAAAGAAAAACCAGATAAAGAGGACAAAGATAAGGAGAAAAAGGAAGAAAAGAAAAAACCCTTGGAAGTCTTGGAACGCATAAAAGATTATTTCGAGGAAATATTCGATATTATATCATTCCTAAAAAAAAGAATGATAATTTATAATTTTCAGTTTTACACACGGATAGGAATGGGCGATGCCGCATCTACCGGTATTCTGACAGGTACTGCATGGGGCATTTTATATGATATTCTTGCTGTTTTTGAGCATAATTTTGTACTGAAAAAGCATGATATTAAAGTAGCACCTGATTTTATGAAAGAAACTTTAATAATAGATTTCGAGTCCGTAATTGGGCTTAAAACAGTTTACGACCTTTATATTATCAGCAAATTTTTAATCCCGAAAGGGAGGAAGGAGAAATAAACAATGAACAACCATCCCATTTCAGATCTGGTTTCTTCAGCATTAGAGAATATACGTGACATGGTGGACGTAAATACTATTATTGGCGAGCCTATTATAGCCGGAGGCAAAACCATAATCCCTATTTCAAAAGTCAGCTTCGGTTTCGGCGCAGGAGGGAGCGAATTTGCTCCTAAAAAAGAGCAGTCATCAAAAGACCAGTCTGCGAAAGATCAGCAGACCGAAAATCTTTTCGGCGGTGGCAGCGGTGCAGGCGTCTCAATACAACCTGTTGGGTTTTTGGTAGTATCTGATGACGATGTTAAAATGATTGCGGCTTCAAAGCTTGATAATTCAGTTGAAAAGCTTGTGGAAACAATTCCAATTGCATTTACAAAAGTATCTGATTTTCTCAAAAAGAGAAAAGAAAAAAAAGAAAACGAATAAATATAAATTAAAAGGGCTGTGACAAAATGCACAGCCCCCTTTTTTAATCAAGCTCAAACATACCCATATAAAGCTGATAGTATTTTCCCTTTTGCGCAAGCAATTCTTCATGGTCACCACGCTCTATGATAACTCCGTTTTCAAGAACCATTATTACATTGGCGTTTCGTACCGTTGAAAGCCTATGTGCTATTACAAAGGTTGTCCTGTTTTCCATTAATGAATCCATCGCCTTTTCAATATGCTTTTCAGTTCTCGTATCAACCGAGCTTGTTGCCTCATCAAGTACAAGTACAGGAGCTTTTGATATTGCGGCTCTCGCTATATTTAGCAGCTGCCTTTGCCCCTGAGAAAGATTTGTGCCGTCACCGCCTAATATTGTGCTATAACCGTCAGACAGCTTCATTATAAAATTATGGGCATTAGCGGCTTTTGCGGCTTCTATAACCTCTTCATCGCTTGCCTCAAGCCTGCCATAGCGTATATTCTCCATAACCGTGCCGGTAAAAAGGTGTGTATCCTGTAAAACCATTGCAATATTTGAGCGCAAAGAATCTCGTTTTATGTTTCCTATGTCTACACCATCTATTGTTATAGTGCCTTCAGCTATCTCATAAAAACGGTTTAAAAGATTGGTAATCGTGGTTTTCC
The DNA here is from genome assembly GCA_964623915.1 of uncultured Oscillospiraceae bacterium. Lineage (GTDB taxonomy): Bacteria > Bacillota > Clostridia > UMGS1883 > UMGS1540 > CAZUVQ01. The sequence goes on along the minus strand of CAZUVQ010000022.1, from coordinate 10,411 downwards.
CGGCACCCGTCGAGCCGACAAATGCAACCTTCTGCCCCGGCTTTGCATAAAGGGAAATACTTTTTAATATAACCTTGTCCGGTTCATAACCGAAAGTTACGTTATCGAGCACTACATGCCCCTTCATAAGCGGCATATCCAACGCTTTTTCTCCATCAGGTTCCTCTGACTTCAAATCCATGATATTAAATACCCTTTCCGCACCCGCAAGTGCCGAAAAAACTGTTGACATCTGCATTGAAACCTCATTAATTGGGCGGGAAAAATGCCTTGCATATGAAACAAAAATAGTAAGCCCGCCAACTGATATTATGCTGCCAGAAGAAATATTTCCGGTTAAAGTAAGAAAGCATAAGACACCGCCTATTCCGGCTGTGAGCGCATACCCTACCTGACTTAAGTTTCCAAGCACAGGACCCATTAAACCTCCGTAAAACTGAGCATATACCTGTTTATCTCGAAGGTCATCATTCAACGGTGAAAACTCCTCAATACACTCTTTTTCATGATTAAATACTTTTACAACCTTTTGCCCTGCCACTGTTTCCTCAATATACCCATTAACAGCTCCCAGAGCTGCCTGCTGATCAACAAAATATTTTCTGCTCTTTTTTGCAATTATTATTCCGCCAAAAGCGAAAAGCGGAATAAACAATATGGTAATTGCGGCAAGTATTACATTGGTGTATATCATAAAAAATATTGTACCAAGGATAGTAATCATCCCTGATATAAGGCTTACAAGAGTTGAATCAAGCATTGTTCCTATATTGTCAACATCATTTGTAAATCGGCTCATCACTTCGCCTGTTGAGTTTGTGTCATGAAATTTTATGGGCAGTGATTGCACCTTTTTAAATAAATCATTTCTTATTTTTTGTATGGAACCCTGTGAGATATGGAGCATCAGCTTATTCTGCACATAGGTCGATATAACTGCAACAAGATAAATAATTGCAAGGCAAATAATTCCTGTTATTAAATAAGCCACAATATCCGATAAGCCCCGGTTGCCGGTCACTTTAACTAATAGAGGCATCATGGAGCTTGTAATATTAGAAATAGCACTGTCCGCAAAATCATTTCTGCTCGGTACATTTGCAACTTTATTTATTATGGGAGAAAGCAAGTATGCACCTAAAAGTGACGTTACCGTGCTCAATGCCATACAAAGAAAAACCCAGATAAATCTGAACTTATATACTGACACATACGCAAAAAGTCTTTTTATAACATTTTTTGAATTCTTAGGTTTGCCCATAGGCATTGCCCCACCGTGGCCCATACCCCCTAAAGCACCTTTCTTTGCCTGTGTAGATTTTCTGTTATATTGCTTTTGCAGCTCGGAAAGAGATCTTGCCATTATGCATTCCCCTCCTTTCTGTCCATCTGCGAGTTGTAAATTTCACTGTACTCTGTATTTGTTTTCAGTAGTTCTTCATGGGTACCCGTGCCTGTAATTTTTCCATCGTTTAAAACAACTATCATATCGGCGTCCATTACGGATGAAATTCGTTGTGCAATGATAATTTTTGTTGAATTTTTAAGGTCTTTCTTAAAATAATTGCGGATTTTTGCTTCTGTTGCCGTGTCAACTGCACTCGTTGAGTCATCAAAAATTAAAATTTGGGGCTTTTTCAATAGTGCCCTGGCAATGCAAAGCCTTTGTTTCTGACCTCCTGAAACATTTACGCCGCCCTGCCCAAGCTCAGTATCATAGCCGTTTGTAAAGCTTTTTATAAACAAATCCGCCTGTGCACTTTCAGCGGCACTTTGTATTTGCTCATCTGTTGCATTTTCATCTCCCCAGCGAAGGTTATCTATAATTTTTCCGGAAAATAAAATGTTTTTCTGAAGCACTATACCTATGCCGTTACGCAAGTTTTCAAAGGAATAGTCACGCACGTTGACACCGTCAATCAAAACTTCTCCTTCATCAGTATCATAAAGCCTTGGAATCATGGATACAAGCGTTGATTTTCCGCTTCCCGTTGAACCTATAATACCAACTGTCAAGCCTTTTGGGATTTTAAGGTTTATATTATCCAAAACCTTCCCTTCACTGTTTTTATAGTACCTGAAGCTCACATTGCGAAATTCTATTTCGCCATCAGAAACTTCAAGTTCTTTGTCTTTAGCTGTGACATCATCTAAGTCAAGCTTCTCATCAAGAACCTCAATAATACGTTTTCCCGATGCCATAGCTCTTGATGAAAACATGAACATCATTGTTACAAACATAAGCGCCATGAGTATCTGGGTGACATAAGTAAGAAATGCTGAAAAATCGCCAACCTGCATACCGGTTCCGGTTTCGACATATTGTAAAACCTCATTTCCACCAAACCACAAAACCGCTAAGGTTGTAAGATTCATAAAAAGCATCATCACAGGCTGTATGAATATCATTACGTTAACAGCTCGTATTCCTGCCTTTTTCAGCTCGCTGTTTGCCAGTGCAAACTTTTCTTCCTCATGTTCTTCCCTGACAAATGATTTAACAACACGTACATTAGTAACATTTTCCTGCACTGTTGAGTTTAGTGCGTCAATTTTAGTCTGCATTGTTGTAAACCTGGGGTATCCTATTTTAATAATTATTATGAGCACAAGTAGTAAAATAGGAATTGCAACTGCCAATATGAGGGCAAGCCTTGCATTAATTATTACTGCCATTATGAGAGCCCCTATAAGCATTCCCGGTGCACGAAGACACATCCTGAGGAGCATATTAACAAAGTGTTGTATTTGTGTTACATCATTAGTAAGACGTGTGACAAGTGAACCCGTTGAAAACTTGTCGATATTTGCAAAAGAAAACTTCTGTACCTTTTTATATACATCAAGCCTTAAATCAGATGCAAAATTAACTGATGCACGTGCTCCGAAAATTGCGCCACCGACACCGCCTAAAAGCATTAAAGCAGCAGTAAATACCATTGTAACACAAACAACCACTATATATTCTATTCCATTTCCGACATTCTCGGCTGTTCCAATACCGTTATTTATTATATTCGCCAGAAGCTTTGGCATGAAAACTTCTCCAAGCACCTCTACAATCATACACAATGGCCCCAAAACGAAATATATCCAATAGGGTTTTATATATTTTCCCCATCTTCTCAATGTAATCAGTCCTTTCTCAAAACGCCACAGACATGTGAACATAAAATGATAAAAGCCAGCATTCCTGACAATTTTTTTCATATTTTAACATGTATTGCCACACGTATGCAGTAAATTATATTCTAATTAAAGTACTTTGTCAATTAAAATGAGAATAAAAATATAATCATTAGAAATGCTATATATAGTGGTGCGATAAATCAAATATACTAATAAGAAATAATATATATACAAACTGCAAATAATATTTGACAAAAAAAAGGTTTTATGTTATATTTATATGCGACAAACTATCCGGTAGCAAGGTTTTTGGACGTCACCGACCATCTACGTTGCCGCCAGGAGTTTTATCATTTTTTTTGGAGGTGAATATTTTGACAAAGGATGTAAAAACGGAAATAATTAATAATTTTGCCGTTCATGAGGGTGATACCGGTTCTCCTGAGGTTCAGGTTGCTCTTTTAACTCACAGAATCAATCATCTTAATGAGCATCTGAAAATTCATAAGAAGGATCATCATTCAAGGCGTGGGCTTTTGATGATGGTTGGTCAAAGGCGTGGGCTATTGAACTATCTTATGAAGGTTGATATCGAAAGATATCGTACATTATTAGAAAAGCTTAACTTGAGAAAGTAGTGAATCTGGGCGGAGTGAATATTCACTCCGCCTTCACGGTTATCGGTGTTTTAGCGTTTACAGATGATATTTACGCTAAATATCATCTGTAAGTGCTAAAAGAGCCGGCAGCCGTAAAAAATAATTTATTGGAGGTTATTTTTATGGAAAGAATTTTTGAATCTGAGCTTGCCGGTCGTAAGCTCGTTATTGAGACAGGCAAGCTGGCACAGCTTGCAAGTGGCTGTGTTCTTGTCAGATATGGTGAAACAGTTGTTCTTGCTACTGCAACTATGAGTGAAAAACCCAGAGAGGGGATTGACTTTTTCCCGCTATCGGTTGACTATGAGGAAAAGCTTTATGCAGTAGGCAAAATTCCAGGCGGCTTTATCAGAAGAGAAGGAAAACCATCCGAAAAAGCAGTTCTGACATCACGTGTTATAGACAGACCTATCCGTCCCCTTTTCCCATCTGATTTAAGAAATGATGTTACGGTTATCACAACAGTTTTGTCAGTAGATCAGGACAATGCTCCTGAGATAGCAGCTATGATAGGTGCTTCAGCAGCAATATCAATTTCTAATATTCCTTTTAATGGGCCTATTGCAGGTGTTCAGGTAGGTCTTGTTGACGGTGAAATCGTAATAAATCCCACTCAAGAGCAAAGGGAAAAAAGCACACTGCAACTGACAGTTTCAGGTACAAAAAGCAAGATTAATATGATAGAAGCAGGTGCATCCGAAGTTCCTGAGGACATTATGTATAGTGCTATACTGAAAGCTCATGAGCATATTGTATTGGTTTGTGAATTTATTGAAACAATAGTAGCTGAGGTTGGCAAGGAAAAAGTTGGATACGACAGAATAATTGTTGAAGAAAGCCTTCTTGACGAAATTAAGTCACAATTTACAGACAAAGTAAAAGTCGCGCTTGACACAGATGATAAGAGAATACGTGACCAGCGATTAAGACCGATTTATGAAGAAGCTTACGCTTATTTTGCTGAGAGGGAAATCGAAACTTCCAAGATTGACGAAGCTATGTATAAGCTTCAGAAATATATTGTTCGCCGTTGGATTTTAGATGAGGGCAAACGTGTTGACGGTAGGGGGCTTCTTGACATACGTCCCCTGTATTCAGAGGTTGGTCTTCTTCCCAGAGTTCACGGTTCAGGCCTTTTCCAGAGAGGACAAACTCAGGTTTTGACCACTGTAACATTAGGTGCAATGGGCGATGTTCAGATGCTTGACGGAATTGATCTTGATGAAACCAAAAGGTATATGCATCATTATAATTTCCCCTCTTACAGCGTTGGTGAAACAAGGCCGTCAAGAGGCCCCGGCCGTCGTGAAATCGGTCATGGTGCGTTAGCAGAAAAGGCACTTGAGCCTGTTATTCCTCCTGAAACCGAGTTTCCTTATGCAATCCGCCTTGTATCAGAGGTTTTGAGCTCCAATGGTTCCACATCACAGGGCAGCGTCTGCGCAAGTACACTTGCACTTATGGATGCAGGTGTTCCCATTAAAGCACCTGTTGCCGGCATTTCATGCGGTCTTGTCACTGAGGGTGACAGATTTATTACAATGACAGATATTCAGGGACTTGAGGATTTCTTTGGTGATATGGACTTTAAGGTTGCAGGTACCAAAAACGGTATTACAGCAATTCAGGTTGACATTAAGATTGACGGCTTGACACCGGAAATCATAGAACGTGCTCTTTACCAGACAAAGGATGCAAGAATTAAAATTTTAGATGAAGCTATGCTCCCTTGTATAGGAGAAGCACGTACAGAGCTTTCAAAATATGCGCCTAAAATTATCACAATGTCAATCGACCCCGATAAAATTAGAGATGTAATAGGCTCCGGCGGAAAGACAATTCAGAAGATTATTGCAGAAACAGGCGTAAAAATTGATATTGAGGACGACGGCAGTGTATATATTGCTGCAACAAATGCAGAAGCAGGTCAGATGGCGCTCAATATTATAAAGGGTATTGTCAGTGATGTTGAGCCCGGTCAAATATTTGAGGGCAAGGTTGTCCGCATTATGACATTTGGTGCGTTTGTTGAATTTCTGCCCGGCAAAGACGGTCTTATTCACATTTCAAAGCTTGACAGAAAGCGTGTAGAAAAAGTTGAAGATGTTGTTAACATCGGTGACAGCGTAACTGTTAAAGTCCTTGAAGTGGACAAGATGGGCAGGATTAATCTTATGCGTGTTGTCCCCGAAGAAACAAAAACAGAGATAACAGAAAATTAAAAAGAAAGTCTGAAGGGTCTGTACAAAATGCACCGACCGCGCAAAAAAACAAAAAGTTTGAAAATACGGTATTATTAAGTGTTCTCAAGCTCAAAAGTTCATTAAAGTTTGGTAGGAAACCTGCAAAATTCAAATTTCCTCTTTAATTTTTCTTTGCGCTATGAACAAACTTCACCTCTCGACGTACCAATGTACGCCTTCGGGCAAGGGCTTACAGGGCGAATGCCCTATAAGCCTTCAGTTTGTCCATTCTGCACTATTTTGTCACAGCCCCTTTAAATTAAAGATATGTTTATAAAAAAAACCTTAAATAACGGCTTGCGTATAATATGTGAGCAGATTCCTTATGTAAAATCAGTTTCAGTAGGCGTATGGGCAGGTGTCGGCTCAAGGCTTGAAACAATAAGCGATAACGGCATAAGCCACTATACTGAGCATATGCTTTTCAAGGGTACAGAAAAACGGAGTGCGCAGGAAATTGCTGGAGAAATGGATTTTATCGGCGGTAACCTCAATGCATTCACATCAAGAGAATGTACCTGTTATTATGCAAAGGTAATTGACAGATATCTATATAAAGCTATTGATGTGCTTTCCGATATGTATATCAATGCTTCCTTGACACAAAGAGATATTGACCTTGAGAGGAATGTAATACTCGAAGAAATAAATATGTATGAGGATTCCCCTGAGGACATTGCTCTTGATTTACTTGCAGAAGCTGCATGGGAAGGTAATAGCTTAGGTTACCTTGTATCTGGGACTCCTGAAAATGTAAAGTCCATAGGAAGGTCTGACCTTCTTAAATTTCGGGAAAAGTATTATACAGCTGAAAACACAGTGCTGGCGGTTGTTGGCAGTTTTGATGTTGATGAGCTTTTTTCTCTGGCTGAAAAATACTTTTCAGATATTCCTACAGGCGGTAAATCATATTCATCATATGAAGGTGTTTGCTTTACGGGCCTTTGTAGACAACGTGAAAAGGAAATTGAGCAAAGCCATATTGCAATAGGTTACAAGGGTGCTGAAAGCGGCTCACCCGAGCTGTTCCCTGAGGCAGTTTTAAGCACTATATTAGGGGGCGGCATGAGTTCTCGGCTGTTTACAAAAATTCGTGAGGAACGCGGCCTTGCATACTCTGTGTATACATCTCCCGAAGCTTACAGCCATGCGGGAATGCTATATATTTATTCTGCAATGAAACACGAAAACCTCGATATGGTAAAATCAATAATAGATTCGGAAATTCAATCTTTATTAAAAGACGGTGTTACGGATTATGAGCTTGCGAAGGGCAGAGAACAACTGCGTGGCAGCTATATTTTAAGCCTTGAAAGCGTCGGAGGCAGAATGAATGTTTTAGGCAAAAACGAGGTTTTAAACGAAAAGCATAAAACTCCCGATGAAATTATTGAAAGAATAGATAAGGTAGATATGGCATTAATAAATGATGCAATTAAAAGAATATTCAGCGGCAAGTGCGCAACGGCAACTGTAACGTGCAAATAATTTTTTTGTGCTCTTGTCTTTATTGGAGGAAAATAAAATGAACAATAGCGAAAAAACTATGGACAAAATAGTAGGTTTATGCAAAGGCAGGGGATACGTTTACTCAGGCTCCGAAATTTACGGCGGCCTTGCAAACACATGGGATTACGGCCCTTTGGGTGTTGAATTTAAAAATAACGTCAAACGTGCATGGTGGAAAAAGTTTGTTCAGGAGTCCCCCTATAATGTGGGGCTTGATGCTGCAATATTAATGAATCCAAAAACATGGATTGCATCAGGTCATGTGGGCGGCTTCAGTGACCCTTTGCTTGATTGCAAGGAATGTAAAGCCCGTTATCGTGCAGACAAGCTTATTGAGGATTTTCTTTCTAAAGAAGATAAATCCGAAACCGTTGACGGTTGGTCAAATGAAAAAATGGTTGAATTTATAAATGAAAATAAGGTTGTTTGCCCAAAATGCGGCAAACAGAATTTTACAGACATCAGAAAGTTCAATCTTATGTTTAAAACCTTTCAGGGCGTAACCGAGGATAACTCGTCAGAGATTTTTCTCCGTCCGGAAACTGCACAGGGCATTTTTGTAAACTTCAAAAATGTACAGAGAACTACAAGAAAAAAAGTGCCGTTCGGAATTGCACAGATAGGCAAATCTTTCAGAAATGAAATTACACCGGGTAACTTTACCTTCAGAACGCGTGAATTTGAGCAGATGGAGCTTGAGTTTTTCTGTAAACCTGGGGAGGACCTACAGTGGTTTATCTACTGGAAGGATTACTGCAAAAACTTTCTTCTCTCTCTTGGCATGAAGGAAGAAAACATCAAGCTTCGTGACCATAGCCCCGAAGAGCTTTCTCATTACAGCAATGCAACAACAGACATTGAGTTTCTGTTTCCCTTTGGTTGGGGAGAGCTTTGGGGAATTGCGGACAGAACGGATTATGACTTAAAGCAGCACTCGCAATTTTCAGGTGAATCTCTTGATTACCTTGACCCTGTTACAAATGAAAAATATACCCCCTATTGCATTGAGCCTTCCTTGGGTGCTGACAGAGTTGCTTTAGCATTTCTATGCGAAGCTTATGATGAGGAAGACTTAGGAGACGGTGACACACGTGTTGTCCTTCGCCTACACCCTGCATTAGCTCCTGTAAAGGCTGCTATTTTGCCTCTTTCTAAAAAGCTTTCAGAGGGAGCAGTTAAAGTTTATGAAATGCTTTCTAAAAAATATATGTGCGAATATGACGAGGCTGGAAGCATAGGAAAAAGATATCGCCGCCAGGATGAAATCGGAACACCTTTGTGTGTTACATACGATTTTGACAGCGTGGAAGATGCTTCTGTCACTATTCGTCACCGCGACAGTATGAAGCAGGAACGCATAAAAATACAAGACCTTACTGCATACATGGAAAAATATTTTGAGTTTTAATTTTCTTTGTTTATCAGCTCACAGGTAAACATATATAAATATTTTTGTGGGCAGAAAGGCAAAAGTATTATGCTCCTTGCTATTGATGTGGGTAATACAAATACGGTTTTGGGTGTTTACGACGGTGAAAAGCTTTGCGCACATTTCCGTCTTGCTACAATGCACGAGCGTCCAAGCGACGAATACGGAATCATGTTTATTAATCTCCTTTCACACAGGGGAATTAAAACTGACGATATAAATAATGTAATTATTTCATCGGTTGTACCGCAGATTATGTATTCACTGGAGCGCGCCGTAAAAAATTATATCGGCAAAGAACCCATTATGATTAATCATGACTCTCCACTTGGAATAAAAGTGAAAATTGACAGCCCTCGTGAGCTTGGTGCTGACAGAATTGTAAACGCTTACGGTGCATACAGAATGTATGGAGGCCCGTTGATTATTGTTGATTTTGGCACGGCTACAACATTTTGTACAATAGATAAAAACGGTGATTATCTGGGAGGTGCTATCTGCCCCGGTATTAAGATTTCCCTTGAGGCTCTTTTTACTAAAACGGCAAAGCTGCCCCGTGTTGAAATTGTATGCCCTCCATCTGTTATCGGCAAAAACACCATTCACAGCATGCAGTCAGGTATTATTTACGGCTATGTTGGGCAGGTTGAAAAAATAGCTGAAAAAATACGGTGTGAGCTCGGTGATATGAACGCAAAGGTAATTGCAACAGGCGGTCTTGCAAATCTAATATCAAAGGAAACAGATATTTTTTATGACATAAAGAGAAATTTGACGCTTGAAAGCTTACGGCTTATCTATGAGAATATTTATAAATAAGCTATGCTTTAAAACCTTAAATACATAAGTAAACGGACAGCCATAGTGGCTGTCCGTCTGTATGTTAGTTTATTTAATCACATTGATAATCTTTGATGTCATTTCACTGCAAGACAGTGGTAAAATATCTGTATTTCCCAAAATGTCTGCAGTCCTGTAGCCTTCATTTAAAATGGTGTTTACTGCACACTCAATTTCCGCCGCCTCCGTCTCAAGGTCAAAAGAATAGCGAAGCATCATTGCAGCCGATAAAATTGTTGCTATGGGGTTTGCCATATCCTGCCCTGCAATATCGGGCGCCGAGCCGTGAATCGGCTCATATAAGCCACATTTGCTATCACCTATTGATGCCGACGGCAACAGCCCTATTGAGCCTGTAACCTGTGATGCTTCATCTGATAAAATATCTCCAAACATATTTGAGGTTACAATAACATCAAATTGAGAAGGATTTCTCACTATCTGCATTGCGGCATTATCAACAAGCATATCGGAATACGTGATTTCAGGGTATTCCTTCGCCAAAATGTGCATAGTTTCTCTCCAAAGGCGTGACGTTTCAAGTATATTTGCCTTATCAATACTGACCAGGTTCTTTCTTCTTTTTTGTGCAGTTTCAAATG
>CAZUVQ010000021.1:0-21553 GCA_964623915.1 uncultured Oscillospiraceae bacterium | reverse complement strand
CTGCCTCTTGTATCTTTTTTTCTAAATAGTCCTACATTTATTTTACACTAAGTAACCTAAATAAGATAAAAAGAGATTATCAGATCAGATTACAGCTCCCTTTCCTATAAGTATTGGATATGACTTTTGACCGAAAAGTCTGACGTCCTCACGGATAATACATTCCTTGTCAAGGACAACACAACTAAGCTCACTGCCCCGCCCGATATATGTTTTTTCCATAACGACCGAATTTTTCAGCTCCACTCCTTCACTTATGCGAACACCTCTTGAAACCACACAGTTTTCAATATTTCCGTATATATTGCATCCGTCGGAAACAAGGCAGTCGGAGGCATATGCATTTTTACCGTATACTGCCGGCATTCTGTTTTGCGACCTTGTATATATTTTATTTTCGCCCCCGAACAATTCGCGGCGAACATCGCCGCGAAGCATATCCATGTTGTATGTGTAATACGATAAAACACTGTCGATTCTGCCGGCATAACCCTCATGGCGGTAACAAAAAATGCGCATATTGCCTGATTCTCTTGCCAGGCATTCAAACATAATATCCTTTTCCCCTCTTGCCGCCGCTCCCTCTGTCATTTTCATCAGATACTGACGTTCCATAATGTATATATTCATGGATAAATTTTGCGTTAGCGCATCTCTCGGATTTTTTTCAAATCCGTAAAGCCTTCCGTTTTCATCAATTTCAAGTACTTCGGATGATGATAAAACAGCTTTGTCAGCACTTTTTCTGTATATTACCGTTAAATCTGAGCGCATTTCCTTGTGGTATTTCAGCGCATCATAAAAAGTCATATTAAAAATTGTATTCCCGTTTGTCAAAATAACATATTTCTGCTTGCTCTGGCGTAAAAACGGCATTATACCCATGAGAATTTCAACCGTATTACAACCCGCCTTGTCAGTTCCTGCCAATATTTTTAATCCGTAACGGTTACGGCGAAGATTCCATGGTTCCCCCGAACCGAGATGTTCGGTAAGTGACAAACAGCTTGAATCGGCAGTTATACCTACATTTACTATGCCCGAATTTACAAAATCAGATAAAACGAAATCAATAAGTCTGTATCTGCCTCCTATAGGCAATGCCGAAACAGTTCGGAATTGTGTGAGTTCCTTAAGCCCTGCATCAGGCTCTTTTGTTAGGATAATGCCCATGGTGTCTTTCATATTACATTACACTTCTTTCAAGATTTCTAATATTTTCCCCAACCGGCGTTAAAATATTTGTTTCGACCATTGAGTTTTTCATAACAATAACTTTATTACCAATAGAAATTCCTTCTCCTATAAGGCTTATTCCTGAAGTGCAGATATCTGAATACATGCAATCCATTCCAGAAGCACCGATAAATGCATAGTCGCCTATTTTTGCACTGCTGCCTATAATTGCTTTGTCTATTTTCACATTATCGCCTATATATGAACCCGGCAACAAAACACTGCTTTTAACAACTGAATCTTTACCTATATGTGTCCCTTCAAAAACAATACTGTCTGAAACCTGCCCAAAAACAGTGCATCCTTCAGTAACAAGACTGTTGCGAATAACAGAACCTTTTGAAACAAAGTGCGGAGGCGCAGCAGTGTTCCTTGAAAAAATTACAAAATTATGGTCAGATAAATCAAATGCCGGCTTATCCGAAATCAAATCCATATTAGCGGCCCAGTAGCTTTCTACTGTTCCAACGTCCTTCCAGTATCCTTCAAATTCATAGGCAAACAATCTTTCGCCGTTGTCAAGCATGGAGGGGATTATATCTTTACCGAAATCATTGTGTGATTTCTGGTTGTTTTCATCTTTTATCAGATATTTTTTTAAAAACTGCCATGAAAAAATATATACTCCCATAGAAGCTTTTGTACCTTTAGGTTTTTGCGGTTTTTCATCAAATTCTGTGATTCTACCGTTTTCATCCTCTGACATAATTCCAAACCTCGATGCATCCTCGTATGGAACATCTATAACCGCTATAGTCGCAGATGCATTTTTTGCCTTGTGATATTCAAGCATTGGCTGATAGTCCATTTTATATATGTGATCCCCTGACAAAACAAGCACATATGACGGGCTGAACCTATCTGCAAACCCAATATTCTGATAAATAGCATTTGCGGTTCCTTTGTACCATTCTCCCTTTTCGGCTCTTTTGTATGGCGGTAACAGAAAAACCCCTCCGTCGTTTCTGTCAAGATCCCACGGTTGACCGTTGCCGATATAGGTATTTAGTTCTAAGGGGCAGTACTGTGTTAAAACACCTACCGTATCCACACCTGAATGGGTGCAGTTACTTAAAGCAAAATCAATGATTCTGTACTTGCCTCCAAAGGGCACAGCAGGCTTGGCGAGCGTTTTTGTAAGCACCCCAAGCCTGCTACCTTGTCCGCCTGCCAGAATCATGGCAATCATTTCCTTCATTTTTTTATTCCTTTCTTTAATTATATTATTTACGAAATGCACTTTAAAAATGTATGCCCTGTCATAAATAATTATCCGTTATTTCCAATTAAATAATAATATTCCAAGAAATCTCATAAGACTATTTGCGATTTTTTTGTTAAAAAGCACATAATTGTAACAAAAAGTTTAATTAATTGTAAATTTAGAAAATTACCACTTGCAAAATCAATGAAAAAAGTTTATTATTAGAATGTATAGTTGTTTTAGATGAAAATCTTGAAGGAGTTGATTTTAATGGCAGACAAGCTCATAATGAATTCCATATATCAGCTGAGCACTACCCTCGGCAGGGAGCTTGGAATAATTGACGAAGCCAGAAATATTTTGTCATATAATAACAGTGAAATTATATCTGATAATGTCCATGAGATATTAAGTCGTGCTTCTTATACTGATGGCACATTTGTATATGCTGACTACACTTTTTTATGTCCATCAGTGCATCCCTCATCTGATTTTATTTACTTTGCGAGGGGAACTGATGATTTGGCAGAGCAATATGTCAAGGTTTTAAGCATCAGTCTTAGCGGTATAAAAGTATTTCATAACGAAAAATACAGTAAGCAAACTTTTTTTAAGAATGTAGTTCTTGACAATATTCTTGCTGGCGATATTATTTCGCGTGCCAAGGACTTGCATATTTCCTACGAAGTCCCCCGCATAGTTTATCTTGTTAAAACAGATACTACATCTGATCTTTCTGTTGTTGATGTTCTCAAAAGCCTTTTCCCCGACAGAAATCATGATTTTGTTCTGAGTATCGATGACAGAAGCATTGTGCTTGTAAAAGAAGTGCCTGCTAATATTTCTTCTGAAGCAATTGTATCCATACCCGAAAGCATTATTTCAACAATTAATTCCGAGGTGATGATTCATGCAACAGTAGGTGTAGGAACGCCTGCTCCTACAATTAACGGCGTTGCGGCATCATATAAAGAAGCTACTATAGCCCTTGAAGTAGGCAAGGTTTTTGATACTGACAAAAAAATAATAAGATATGACAGCTTGGGCATTGCAAGATTAATTTACCACCTTCCCACCACATTATGCGAGATGTTTTTAACTGAAATTTTCAAAAAAGAATCAATTGACGTGCTTGATCAGGAAACTATCTACACAATTCAAAAGTTTTTTGAAAACAACCTTAATGTTTCAGAAACATCGCGACAGCTATATGTTCACAGAAATACGCTTGTTTATAGGCTTGATAAGGTTGAGAAACTGACAGGGCTTGACCTTCGTATTTTTGAACATGCCATTGTATTTAAGGTGGCAATGATGGTTAAAAAGTATCTTGTATCCAATCCCATAAAAATTTAACATACACAAGAGGTATTTAGATGATTACATTTGATAACGTAACAAAGATATACGAAGATAATAATACGATTGCCCTGCAGAATGTAAACTTTGTTGTTGATAAGGGTGATTTTGTGTTTCTTGTTGGTCACAGTGGTGCCGGTAAGTCTTCAGTTATTCGTATGCTGTTATGCGAGGAACGCCCCACTTCCGGAACAGTAATGGTAAACGGTTTTGATATAGGAAAGATAGAAAGAAAACAAATACCATATCTCCGCAGAAGCGTAGGTGTTGTTTTTCAGGATTTTCGTCTTCTTTCCAACCGTACTGTATATGAAAATGTAGCATTTGCAATGAATGTTGTGGGCGCACCGAGCAGGGTAATACGCCGTCGTGTTCCGGAGGTTTTAAGCCTCGTTGATTTAGCACACAAGGCTAAAGCGTATCCTAATCAGCTGTCAGGCGGCGAACAGCAGCGTGTTTCAATGGCACGTGCACTTGCAAATAACCCGTCAATTCTTATTGCTGATGAACCTACAGGTAATCTTGACCTGAAGCGTTCCGATGAAATAATGGAAACATTAGAAAAAATCAATCAGAAGGGCACTACGGTTGTAATGGCTACACATGCAGAAAAAATAGTCAACAGTATGCAAAAACGTGTTATAACCCTTGACATGGGCGCTCTTGTACGTGATGAAGAGAAAGGCGGTTATTCAATTGGCGTTTAGAGGATTCAGATATTATCTAAGTGAGGCCGTAAAAAATTTGTGGTACAATAAAATTATGGCGGCAACATCAATTGTTACGGTTATTGGATGTCTAACTCTTTTCGGGCTTTTTATTATAATAGGGCTTAACATCAATAATATTACATATCAGGTTGAAGACCAGTGCGAAATTGCGGCTTATTTAACATTGGATTGCTCAAATGAAACGGCGGCAAGTATTCTGCAGCAGATTTCACTGCTTCCTAATGTAGAGTATGCCTTTCTTGAAACAGGCAGAGAAGCCTTTGATAACTACAAGCTTTCCCTGGGCGAAAAATCAGTTGCCCTCGAAGGAATTGACCCTGATAAATGGCTTCCCCCCTCCATCCGCATAACACCTAAAGATATCTCAAATATGGAAGAGCTTGTGGGCGGCCTTGAAAAAATTGAGGGAGTAGATGATGTTGTTTATAGCCAGGATTTGATTACAAACATATCCAATGCCACTTCCGAAATAAGAAGAATTTGCATTATTGCTGCAATAATTCTTGCAATTATCGCAGTTTTCATAATATCAAATACAATTAAACTTGATGTTCATGCAAGACAGCAGGAAATACATATTATGAAATATGTGGGTGCTACCGACTGGTTTATCAGATGGCCCTTTATAATTGAAGGTATTATTGTTGGAATACTTGGTGCACTTGCGTCAATATTTATAACTTCCTTGGGTTCGGCTGCCATTGTAAATTCCATATCCGCCTTCTTCCCCTTTAAATTTCTCGCAGCTGGTGAAATGCTTAGCATAATTACTGGTGTTTTAGTCGGATTCGGTGTATTTATGGGAGCTCTCGGAAGCTTGATAGCAGTTAGAAAACACTTACACGTTTAAATTACTTCGTATAGAGAGGAGCAAAACTATATGAAAATAAACAAAAAGCTTATATCAATAATTGCAATTATTGCTCTTATTGCTTTTGTTTCAATTTCTTTGATGCCGTACATATCAATGATAGTCAATGCATCAACAAAATCAGAAATTCAGCAAAGAATCAAGGAAAGTGAAAGCAAAAAATCAAATGCCCGTAATGCAATTAATCAGAAAACGGCAGAAAAATCAACAATCGAAGCTCAAAAAAAGATACTTGATGACGAAATTGCTGTTCTCGAGGATAAAATATACGGCATAAACGGTAAAATTGCTTCTAACGAGGCTCAAATTGTTACTCTGACAGGCGAAATTGCTGATGCCGAAGTTAAAATCGCTGAATACGGTGACCAGTTTCGGGACAGGGCTACATATATGTACAAGTACGGCTCAACCTCTTATTTAAGTATTCTGTTCGGGTCATCAGACTTTGCTGATTTAATTCATAATATGCAGATAGTTAAAAGGCTTACAGCTTACGATGATCAGGTGCTTGACGAAATGGCTGAAGCCAAGCAGGTTATAATTGACAACAAAATCTCAATTGAACAGACAAAGAAAGCCAACGAAGAACAAAGAGGCGTTCTCACAACAGAAAAAACTAGTCTGAATACGAAACTCAGTGAACGCCAGGCAAAGATAGCCGAGCTTAACAGCGATATAGAAAAAGCAAGGCGCATTGCCGATCAGGAAGATGCCGCCATGGCTCAGCTTAAAGCGCAGCTTGCCAGCATGGCTTCACAGGGACAGATTTCAAAAGGCTCCGGTACTATAAAAGGTGGTGGAACTCTGCTTTGGCCGTCAGCCTCATCAACAAACGTTACGTCTCCTTACGGAGTGAGGTACCATCCTATTCAGAAACGGAATAAAATGCATACAGGAATAGATATTGGTGCTTCCTATGGCACTAATGTACTTGCCGCAGAAGCTGGCACTGTAAAACTGTCAGGTTGGAACGGCGGTTACGGTAAATGCGTTGTAATAGATCATGGCAATGGCTTATCAACTCTTTACGGTCACAACAGTGTATTAAGTGTCAGCGTGGGTGCAGCTGTAACAAAGGGTCAGGTTATTGCTCAGGTAGGGTCAACAGGCAACTCTACTGGGCCGCATATTCATTTTGAAGTGCTTGTAAACGGTAATTGTTCAAATCCTATGTCATACCTTAACTGACAATAACATATACTAATAAAGCTCCGCCTGAAAAAAAGCGGGGCTTATTAAATATAGAACCGGCAGACTATGGTTTTTCAAGCCATGATTTAGCCAGTATAAAAACAGAAAGCGTGAAATTATGTCCGAAAAAAGAAAAATTATTGTATCAGTATTGCTTACCTTTGTTCTTACTTTTAGTATCTGCACCTACGCAAATTTACGTGGAAACGATTACAGAGCACAAGATGAGCTGCACTATCTTATAGAAAAAGAATTTGTCAGCGAAGCTGATAAAGCCCTTATGAACGAAGGGGCTTGCCGAGGAATGGTGATGTCCCTTGGCGACAGGCATTCATATTATATGTCAAACGAAGAATACAAATCCCTTATGGAAAACGTAACAGGAAATTACCGTGGTATCGGTGTTGAGGTATATGTGAACGGCGATAAACTCACCGTAATAAATGTTTTTTCAGGAACACCAGCTTATAATGCCGGTCTTATGACGGGAGATATAATTTTAGGCGTTGATTCATTTACATTTGTACCTGAAAAATATGAAGAATTCATCAGGTACCTTCGAGGCATTAGCGAAGAAGGAGCCGCAGTTGAAGAAATGACTCTTAATGTCGAAAGACAGGGCAATGCTATGGTCGTGAAAATCAACCGTGATGATATTTCTCAGCAGACGGTCTACAAAAGCATTATAAACGGTGTGCTTTATATAAGGCTTACTGATTTCACACAGTCAACACTTGAAGAATTTAAAAATGCAATAAAAGGTCATGAAGGTTACAGGGGTGTCGTGCTTGATGTGAGAAGTAATCCGGGAGGGCTTTTGAATTCAGTTGTTGAGATATCTGATATGTTGTTACCTGAATCCATAATAACATATACAAAAAATAAGGCGGGAAATATTCAAAAATACAGAAGTGATAAGGACTTTATTGATATTCCTTTGGTTGTTTTAATCAACAAAGACAGTGCCTCCGCATCAGAAATCCTTGCCGCTTCGCTTCACGACAACAAAAAGGCATATCTTATTGGAGAAAAAACATATGGTAAAGGCAGCGTACAGGAAATATTCAAACTGTCAGACGGCAGTGCCGCAAAGCTTACTGTTGCCCATTACTACACACCTGCTGATATATGTATTGACGGAATAGGAATACAGCCCGACCTTGAGGTTACCTTACCCGAAGAGGCGAAAACCGTTCCCCTTCACATGCTTGATTATAAGCTTGACAACCAGCTTAGTGAAGCTATAGCATATCTTTCACGTTAACAGTTTGGTAAAAAAAATGTTACAATAATATCAGAAATAGTCCATATCCTTGTAATAATTTCATGTTACAATTTAAAAAATGATTATGAAAGGAATGAAGTGTATGAAAAAAATATTAAAGGAAACTATATCACTTGCTCTCGCTGCTGTTTTAGGCTTTGGCGGGGGAATGCTTTCAAAAAACATGGGCGAAGAAACACAAAATATAGCTGTTTCTGCTCCCCAACCCTTGGTAGGTACCATATATTCAAATACCGGTGCCGGAAAATCACTGACGGACCTTTTTTCAACATCATCCACTTCAACTGTTGCTGATGTTGCCGAAAAAGCCGCTCAGAGTGTTGTTGAAATAGTAACGGAAACTGTTTCAACAGATATGTTTATGCAACAATATATATCAGAAGGTGCCGGAAGCGGTGTAATATTAACCTCTGATGGGTACATAGTTACAAACAATCACGTAATACAATCTTCAAGTAAAATTCATGTTACATTGAAGGACGGCACAGTGCATGAAGCTCGGTTAGTAGGCACCGATTCCGAAACGGATATTGCAGTTGTAAAAATTGATGCAGGGGTACTTGTGCCGGCAATCTATGGAGATTCCTCCACCCTTGTAGTGGGAGAAACTGCTATCGCAATAGGCAACCCTTTAGGTCAGCTCGGCGGAACCGTAACAGACGGTATCATAAGCGCACTTGACCGTGAAATCACAATAGACAATGAAACTATGACGTTGCTGCAGACAAATGCCGCAATCAACCCCGGTAATTCGGGCGGTGGTCTGTTTAATTCAAAAGGCGAACTAATAGGTATCGTAAATGCAAAATCCTCAGGCAGCGGAATTGAAGGGCTTGGTTTTGCTATACCCGTAAATACTGCTAAACCTGTAATAGATGATATAATAGCTTATGGTTATGCCCGTGGTAGGATTGATACCGGCTTATCCTTTGTGGATGTCACTTCACCTCAGTCAGCATGGATGTACCGTGTTTCATACCTTGGTGTGTATATCTCAAAAGTTGCGGAAAACTCAAATGCCTTTAAATCAGGTTTGCGTTCAGGTGACCTTATTCTTGCCGTAGATAATAAGGCAATAACTTCAACATCGGACATCAAAAAGGCACTGAAAGATAAATCAGTAGGTACAGATATTACATTAACAGTATTCAGAAATCAAATAAAGCATGAATTTACTTTCACTCTTGCAGAATATAATCCCGTTTAATAAATAGGGGCGACATTAGTCGCCCCTATTTATTAAAGTTGTATTTTTTCAGCTTTTCTTTTAACTCACGCCTTGAATATATATCAAGCTTTGTAAAAATACCTTTTAGAGCAGATTTTATTGTATTAATTGTAACAAACAGCTTATCGGCTATTTCCTGATTTTGTAAGCCTTCTGCCGCAAGATGTGCTATTTCAAATTCACGCCTTGTGAGAGGGAAATTGTAGCTTTTATTTTTTTCTTCTATTAATTTTATAGCTTTATTATAATCTGATATAACCCTCTTAAGTGCAGTAAAAACCTCATAATCCATCCCCATTTCAGGCAGAATCTGCAAAATGAATGAATTGTATTCAACAAATGGCATTGTAATACGGCTCTCATCCGCAATACAAAACGCATCAGACAACAGCATTTTTGCCTCTTCATGCATCCCGAGAGCCTCATTTGCTGATGATGCACATATATTAAGATAAATTAAGGCAATTTTATTTTTCATTCTGATTGCGCAGTCTCTTGCCTCATTATATACGGCAAGTAACTCTGAGTACCTTTTTTTGATTGATAAAATGCCGAAAAACACGACATATGCGGCAGGCATTGCATAGGGATATATTTCAGAATGCAAAATTTTACCACAAAGCAGCCAATCGGCTGTTTCATCTGCTTTTCCTGTTTTAATATTGAAAAATCCCATACATATATCGGCAGTTATTAAATGAACCAATTTTTTTGTTTTGCTTTCGTTTGAAATTTCTATAATCTTTGCGACATCATTTTTAAACCTTATCAAATCACCCTTTGCAAGAGCTATCCTGCCATCTAAAAATATTGCGCTTATCAGTATATCACTTCTTTGGTATTCCCCGGCTTCGCTTATTGCACGTAAAGTGAAAATCTCCGCTCTTGTAAAATCGCCTCCCATATACAAGGCTTCTGCTAATGCACAGTTACCAAAACCTTTTCTGCATCCGCCCCCAATTGCATTCCATGTTCC
The DNA here is from genome assembly GCA_964623915.1 of uncultured Oscillospiraceae bacterium. Taxonomy (GTDB): domain Bacteria; phylum Bacillota; class Clostridia; order UMGS1883; family UMGS1540; genus CAZUVQ01. The sequence continues at coordinate 11,472 of CAZUVQ010000021.1, read as the reverse complement.
CTCTGTTTCAGACAGCCTCCTTGCAAAAAGAGAAAGGTTGCCACCCGTGTAATAATTTTCCAAGACAGTTGGAGCGCCAAAAGTTACCGGTACTGCAGAAAAATCATCTATTATATAACCATGTGAAAATTCGATCGCTGATTTTTGATGTTTTCTCACCTCACTTATGTCCCCAAAACAATTTGCGGCAAGCAATAATTCTGTATATGAGAGAATTTTGTCGAAAAACAGCTTGTCATAACCACTTTTTAATCCTTTCCTCAAATAGTAAAGCGTTTCTTCAAATAATCTTTTTTCTCCGAAACAAAGAGAGGCTTCGGCAAACCTTATCATCATCAAGGGATGTTCATTCTTTATTTTTTCAGGTATCTCATTGTAAACTTCAATGATAAATTTTTTGCTGTTATTCGTAATCCCGCCACATTCAATTGCTTTTGTAAGCAATTGATATTCCCTCGCCTGCCTGAAAAATATAACGGCTCTTTGATAATTTTTATTCTGAAACTGCCATATACCGTTCCTTTTTATGACCTGTGTTCTTAAAAACTTAAAATTATCTTCCATCAACAGATTGCAATAAAAATGAAGACTATTGTGAATTTTATAGCATTGTGTGTTGATGTCATATATAATAAGACCTGTTTTTTCACAAATTTCATCAATTACATCAGCACAGGAGGTTTTGTTTTGAAGAAATGATGCCTGTTCGGCAGTAAAACAGGAACAGGGTGATAAATAGAGCAAAAGTTTTTTACCACTCTCCGAAAGGGAACTAAAGATAGGAGCATAAAGCAGACATAACCTTGAAGTTATACTTTTGGTGAAATCCGGATTTTCATGCAACAATAAAGATAAGTAGCCGCCTGTTTCTCTGTACAGCTTTTTTGCCCTCTCCTCGCCTTGTTTGCCTTTAATATGGCAAAAGCTCATTATCTCATCTGGCATCAATGACAGGTCAAAGCAATTCACCGTATATACCCGCCCTGTTATTACCTCAATGTCAGTTTCTGAAAAACACATTTTATTTGAAATCAGAATAAATCTTGCTTTTCCTGTCGGCTCATCTGATAGGTCAAGCATCAACCGCCTGACCTGTTTTGACATTGCTATGTGAAAATTATCTATAACTATAACAGTTTCCTTGTCACCTGCACTTTTAATGACCTCACGCATAAACCTGCGCCTGACAGCTGGTGTTTTAAATGCCCTTTCAATATAGTAATCTGCTCTTGCGCTGTTATGCTCAAATGCAGCGTCACACAAAAGCTCGCTTAATAAATCAAAGCCTTCTTCATTTAATGAAATATATAATACATTTGCTTTTAGCTTTTCCATATATTTTTTTGTAATTGTGCTCTTTCCAAAACCGTCCGGAGCACATATACAGGCTAACTTAAAGTCACAAGTTTTAGCTAAGATATTATTAATTCTCTCAGGAATTTGTTGCTTTTTTGTATGAAAATTTAAACTATTTTGCATAACACCACCTCAAATATATGTATAAATTATGTGATAATATACATTTACTTACAAGGTATACTTATATTATTGAATAAATACTTTGCCTTTTACAGTAATTATACTAAAAGAATTTTAATTTTATTCAATATCTTAAAAAAAGTCATCTAATTAACGTCTTTACCAATGAATTTTTACATATTTATCAAAATTAATAGTAAATTCGATAATTATACATTAAAACAACCCGTTTGGAGTGGTTAATTTTACATGTGTCGGTAATATAATTTATAAGCAATCTGTACAGCTGCACTTTTTTACTTCTCACATATGGTTTTGCAATTTACAGAAGGGAGCGTAGCTGTGCGAAATATTATTATTTTAATCAGAGAAAGAGGTAAAACAAAAATGAAAAAACTATTTGCTTTATTAATGGCCGGTATGATGGTATTTGCTCTTTGTGCTTGCACTCCTGAAAAAGCAGCAGAAAATCCTGCTAATCAAGAAAAAGTAGCTCCAAATGTAAACGAAAAAGGTGCTAAAGAAACACCTGATGTCAAAGGAGAAAAAACTGAAGAGAAAACTGATGTTGAGGATAAAAAAGTTCAGGATAAAACTGATATTGAAGATAAAAAAGCTGAAGATGCGCTTGATGTAAAAGATGAAAAAGCTATGGATAAAAAGGCGCCAGCTCCTACACCTACTCCCGCTCCTGCACAATAATCGTGCATTGAAAGTTTGATATACGTAAAATTAGAAACCGCCTATTCAAGCGGTTTCTAATTCCCTTAATTTTCACAATTTTACATTACTTACAATTGCAATTATGCTACTGTCATGATATACTATAATTATATTAAGAATTTGGAAAACAAGGTGGATAATTTACATAATAATACGCATTAATAATAGAGAAAGCATTTTTATCCCTTCGCTAACTTTCATTCAACCCGATAAAATCCTCCTTAATTAAAGGCCACAGAAACAAGCTGTGGCCTTTACAATGCAATGATTTATATTATTTTCTCAAAAGCATAACGTCCTGCTCATATTTTTTGATGTCTTGAATCCACTCTGTACCTACAGGTTTTCCCTGCTGCAAACAAGCATAATCCCAAACTGCATTAAATGGGAGGTTTTTAAGCTCGTCTGTCAATGCAAGGCGGAGTGTATAATCCTCATCTTCCTCTGCTTTTTTAAGTATATCATACGGCTCGCAGAAAGCAGAAAGCAATGCTTTGCCTGCGGCACGCAATCCGATTGTCCATGCAGCAACGCGGTTTATGGAAGCATCAAAGTAATCAAGACCTATAAAAAACTGACCGTTGCAATTAAGCTCTCCGCGTACAACCTCATTCATAATAGAGGAAAGCTCGTCTCCCTGAAGAACAACATGGTCACTATCCCAACGAACACCACGGCTTATATGCAGCAGAACAGTATCAACAAAGTGGCGCACAGCAGATATTTTGTCAACAATAAATTCTGTGGGATGATAATGCCCTGTATCCATACATATACCTACGCCTTTTTTTGCGGCATATCCGAGATAAAATTCATGTGAACCCACGGTAAAGCTTTCAATGCCTATACCAAATAACTTACCTTCAAGAGTGTCACGCATATTATTTTTGTCATATTTTGTTTCAAGCATCCTGTCAAGAGAATCCATGAGATAATCACGATATGAAAAACGGTTGGCAGGAGTATCCTTTAAACCATCAGGCACCCATATATTATTTATGCATGGCTCACCAAGCTCACGGCCGATATCATTTGCAATTTTTCTGCCACCGATACCTGCCTTTACCCAGTAATCTCTTGTCTTTTTATCGGGACTTGCAATGCAAAAGCCATCACGCATCATAGGATGGGTGAAAAATGATACATTAAAATCCATGGAATACTTGTTTTTCTTTGCCCAGTCAATCCACTCTCTGAAATCCTCTGTTGTAACATCTGCCCTGTCGGTTGTGCCTGGTTCGCCGTACATGGAATGAATATTAACCCTTGGCTTTGTGGGAGAATATGAAAATGCCTTATCTATATCAGCACGTAGCTCTTTTCCGTTTCTCGCTTTTCCGGGATAATTACCTGTAACAATATTTTGCGAAACCGCATCAGATTTTTCAAAACCGGTTACATCATCGCCCTGCCAGTTATGCAGCGAAATTGGCACTTTTTTAAATTCTTCAATTGCTTTGTCTGTATCTACTCCGTACAGTGCAAAAATGCTTTTTGCTGTTTCATAATTTTTAAGTGTTAATTCTTTATCAATCAACTCAAATATGCCTCCTTTGCATTTAATGGGAAAAGCATATCATAGCAATTTTAGTATGTCAAGAAATAAACTAAAAATAAAATAAATAACAGCTCCTGTATGTTGTTTTAACATAAAAGAGCTGTTAATTTTACTTAATTTGCAGGAAATTGCGCATAGCGCAATGACGAAAAATCAAAAAGGTTTACCCAAGTCCCCCAAGAGCGGGGGCAGGGGGTTGACGTTTTCTTTAGAAAACCTTTTTATTTTTGTGCCTTTTCTATTTTGAACTTGTCATCAAACACAACTGTTACCGCATCTCCGTCAGATACCTTACCATCAAGCATTTCATTTGCAAAAAGGTCTTCAATCTGCGATTGTATTGATCTGCGAAGCGGTCTTGCTCCATATATGGGGTCAAACCCGGCTTTGGCAATTTGCGTTACCGCACTCTCTGAAAATTCCGCTGTGATATTGCTCTCACGAAGCCTGTCCTTTAAGGATTTAAGCATAAGGCGTGCAATATCCTGTATGTTTTCCTTTGTGAGACGTGTAAATACAATTATGTCATCAATCCTGTTTAAAAATTCAGGGCGAAATGTACGCTTTAATTCTTCTAAAACATCGGCTTTTATCTTGTCGTTTGTATCTTTTTCGTTTGTTTCTCCAAACCCCATGTGGCGTTTTTCCGTTATCATGCGTGCTCCAACATTTGATGTCATTATTATAATGGTATTACAAAAATCGACGCGCCTGCCCTGTGAATCCGTCAAAATACCGTCATCAAGTATCTGAAGCAGAATATTAAATACGTCCGGATGAGCCTTTTCAATTTCATCAAACAAAATTACAGAATACGGTTTTCTCCTAACCTTTTCAGTTAGTTGTCCGCCTTCTTCAAAGCCGACATATCCGGGAGGAGAACCGACAAGCCTTGACACGGTGTGCTTTTCCATATACTCAGACATATCAATTCGTATCATGGAATCGTCGCCTCCGAAAAGTGCGTCTGCAATTGCTTTTGAAAGCTCTGTTTTACCAACGCCGGTAGGGCCTGAAAATATAAACGAACCTATAGGTCTTTTAGGGTCACGCAGCCCTACTCTGCCACGGCGTATGGCTTTTGCCACTGCTGTGACGGCCTCAGATTGTCCAATTACCCTTTTGTGCAGAGTGTCCTCCAGATTACGAAGTCTTTCACTCTCTTCTTCGCAAAGCCTTGAAGCCGGAATCCCCGTCCATGATGATACAACCTCTGCAATATCGTCCTCTTTTATTTCAGCGTCATTTATTGCATTTGATTTCTTCCATTCCTCTTTTATTTTGTTGAGCTTTTCACGAAGCTTCTTTTCCGTATCACGAAGTTTTGCCGCCTTTTCAAAATCCTGTGATGCAACTGCATTATCCTTTTCTTTGACAAGCTGCGTTATTTTGTCTTCTGCTTCATTTAATTCGGGCGGAGCTGTGAGAGTTGAGAGCCTTGCCTTTGATGATGCCTCGTCAATTAAGTCTATTGCTTTGTCAGGGAAAAACCTGTCTGTAATATACCTTGCAGAAAGATTAACAGCAGCATTTATCGCCTCGTCAGTGATTTTTATACCATGGTGAGCTTCATACTTGTCACGGATACCTTTTAATATTTCAATTGTTTCCACTTTTGTAGGCTCGTTTACAGTTATGGGCTGAAACCTTCTCTCTAAAGCCGCATCCTTTTCTATATATTTTCTGTATTCCGAAATGGTCGTTGCGCCTATTATCTGCATTTCACCGCGTGCCAGTGACGGCTTTAAAATATTGGAAGCATCAATAGCTCCTTCTGCCGCTCCCGCTCCTACGATTGTATGCATTTCGTCTATAAATAAAACTACGTTACCCGATTTTATAACTTCTTCAATGGCTTTTTTCAGCCTCTCCTCAAATTCGCCCCTGTACTTTGCACCTGCAACCATGGAAGACAAATCAAGTGTAAAAACTCTTTTGCCCTTTAATACCTCAGGAATATTGCCCGCTACAATTCTCTGTGCAAGGCCCTCCGCAATAGCTGTTTTTCCAACACCCGGTTCACCTATCAAGCAAGGGTTGTTTTTTGTTCTTCTTGAAAGAATCTGAACAACACGTTCAATTTCCTTGTCACGGCCTATAATAGGGTCAAATTTGCCCGCTGCCGCTATTTCCGTCAGATCTCTGCCAAACTGGTTGAGAGTTGGTGTGTCATTGCCTTTTTTTGGTTTTCCGGCTACATTTGACGGATTTTCATCATTTATGGTTTTCTGAATATCTGTATACAAATCCTGCCCCGATATGCCTAATTCCGCAAGTACGGCAACTGCGACAGAGTTTCCTTCCCGAATAATAGCAAGGAGGATGTGTTCTGTGCCGATAAGCTCACTCCCGCTTCTTGCTGCCTCTCCTGCAGAAAGCTCCAGTATTTTTTTCGTTCTCGGGGTAAATCCGGCAAAGGATTGAGGCTGCGCTCCTATATCTGTCTCAACAAGTTCGCATATCTTTGACATTGCCTTATCCTCTGTAATACCATATTTCTGTAAAAGAGAATAGGCGACGCCACTGCCCTCTCTTATAAGACCAATCAGCAGATGCTCACTGCCAATATAATTATGACCAAGTTCAACTGCCGATTCCTGTGCAAGCCGAAGGGCAACCTTTGCCTTTTGTGTAAATTTTGATTCAAAACTGAACATCTATATCATTCCTTTCCTGAATTATATTGCTTTTTTTACTTCTTCTGCCCTTTTTCTGTCCCTATCAGAAGGCTTCAAGCTACCTAAAAATGCCGGTGAGGTTTCAACAGATAGCCTTGTTATTTCTGTGAGGTCTGAGTTAAGCATTCCCATATAAACACCAAGGCGAACCATACTCTGCAGCTCTGTGAATTCCTTGGACGTAAGTGTATATGCATTTTTAAGTATGCCATAGCTTCTGTATATTTTGTCAATAAGCTGATCTGATGGTTTTTTCGCAATACTGTCACGCAGTTCACGTTCTGCATCAGACGCCATCATGGTAACCTGCTTAAAACGGTCCTCAAGCTCATTTATTGTAAGCCCTAAAGTAATCTGATTTGAAATCTGATAAATATTTCCTGCAGCCTTGCTTCCCTCACCGTAAATACCTCTTACTGTCATACCGTTTTTAGCACATTCACGTATCAGCTGACCATCACCTCCCGAAAGCACTATGGCGGGCAGGTGCATCATAGCTGAAATCCTCAGTGCAGTTCCGCAATTAGTGGGGCAAGATGTAAGGTAACCATATTTTTCATGAAAAGCATACTCAATTGTTTCCTTTAAAAGGTCATCCAATCTGCCACACTTTTCCAATACCTCAGAAGGATTATATCCCGCAGCGAAGGATTGTATTCTTATATGGTCCTCTTCATTGACCATTATTGACATATCTTCATCTTTTGAAATATAACATACCCTCGGTATATTTTCTGCTTTAAAATTAGGAGAAATCAGATGCTTTTCAACGAATACAAGTGCATCTTTCTCAGTCATTTTTGTCATGTCATAACGAATAAAAGAATCTGCTATAGGCCTTATGGCTTCATCTACTTTTTCTATAACCTTCAACGCTTCATCATCTGACATTGAAAAAGGAAATCTCATCCCCACAATGTTTCTGGCAAGCCTTGCCCTCGTTGACAGCACAGTTTCCTGCATGTCGCCTTTTTCGTTGTACCAGCTCATCTTATTTCCCCCTTTCCTCAATACTTCTTATTTTGTCCCTGAGAACAGCTGCATCCTCAAACCTTTCTGCCTCGATGGCTTCTTTAAGCTGTGATTTCAGCCTTTCCAGCTCTGATGGTTTTGCAGACATATCACCCTTATGGATTGTTGAACCATGGAATTTTTTTAAAAGCTCCTCAGTTGAAAAGCGAAATGTATCGTAGCACTGAGGGCATGAAAACCGCCCGGTTTTTCTGTAAAAGTCAGTTGTCGCATGGCATGAGGGACATTCTTTTTTTTCTGTTACGCTGCCGATGGGAGGCTGAAAAAACGTAAATAGTCCTCCACCTGCTATTCCCATTGTTTCCGCACACGACGGACAAAGATAAGTTTCTGTGTGTTTACCGTTAAGAGTTCTTGAAATATGAACAGTTGCCATATTTTGTTTACATTTTTCACATAACATAAATAATCACCCCTAAATCAAATTCACTAAAATATTTTTAAAAATTTCTGCCCTTATGCGGTCACCTACATTTTTAGGAAACGGAAGTGACTTAGCAGAGATTGCCGCAAGAATTATTTTGAGTTCCCGTTCGCTTATCTGAGCATATTCATGCATATTTTCTGTCAGAGCAACAGCAGAGTCAAAATCAAGTACATTTCCTACAGAATTTATAACATGCATTAGATATTCACCATCCGTAATATCCACTCTTTGTATTCTGACAAAACCACCGCCGCCTCTGCGGCTTTCTACTATATATCCTCTTTCCGTAGTAAATCTTGTCTGTATCACATAATTTATCTGGCTTGGAACACAGCCTACCTGCTGGGCTAAATCGTTTCTGCTTATCTGTGCCTCTCCGCTGCCTTTTGCAAGTTGCTCATGAAGAATTTGTTCTATTATGTCACTTAATATCATTTCAGCTCAATCCCTCCATTTTTTCGTCGAACATTGTTTGATATTGACTTTCCTTGACCTTCCTATTAGAGTATACCACCATTTATTTCCGTTGTCAATATTTTTTTAAAAAATTTTTTGACTTTTTTTGACCTTTGATAAAAACCCCAATTTTTCAGTACTATTCACAATTTATTTTATGCAGATATATAAAGGGACTGTGGCAAAATAGTGCAAAGAAAACCAATATTAAGATATACAGCCGATAATATTTAATATAATTTTTAGGGGTCAATCCCTCCACCGCTGACACGGTCCCCCTCCCTCTGCACGAGGGCGGCCAGTGGTGACTGTGGCAAAATAGCGCAAAGAAAAACTCAAAAGAAAAATCTGCAAAATGCAGATTTTCTACCAAATTTTTACTTGAAAACATCTAAAAATACCGTATTTTCATTTTATTTGCTTCTTTGTGCGGTCGGTGCATTTTGTCACAGTCCCAAGACAGTAACTCTTTCATTTAACAGATTTATAGGTATATCATGAATTTTAGCAATGTCTTCTATGGTATATCCCTTAAATTCAGCAAGGCATTCATCAGTTATCAACAGGTAAGATGCAAAGATATTTGCCTGTTTTTCATATTTGTCAACATTCATAAAAGTTGTATTTATCATAAGACTGACATTTAAGTTTGGATGCATAATTACATGTCCCAGTTCATGGGCACAAGTAACATTTTGCCTCATGGGAGACAGTCTTTCATTTACATGAATTGATTGTACATTAAATACAGATGCATAATAACCGTTTAATTTCCCAAGGTTTTCACAAAAGCATAGCACGTTCAGTTTTTCAGAAATTTCCATTGGATTTCTCGTACCATATTCCCGAACAAGGTCTGTCACAATTTTTTTAATGTCCATATGTTAATCCTCATCCTTCCTGACCAACCCGCCATAAGCGGCAAACAAAACCTACACTATATTGTTTCTTCTTTTTGAAATAACCTTTGCAACCCTGATGCTGTTTCTAAGGCTTTCAATCAACAGCTGCCTTGTTTCTTCATCAAGAGCGTCTCCATCAAACATCAAAGCTTCGTTATTTGTAAGATCTTTAATAAATCTTCTGAAGGCATTGCTGATATCTATTTCATCTTCAGCTTGTAGCCTTGTTTCTGTTAGTGAAATCCCGAGAACTGTCTGAATCTTATTGACAGCCTGAATCGGAATTTTTTTGGTTGTTCCGGTTTCGTATCTCTGTAGCGTTGATTTGGACAAACCTGTCAAATCCGCCAGCTTTTGTAGGCTAAACCCCTTCTCTTCCCGAGTATCTTTCAGCCTTGTATTCATAAAACCAGCTCCTTATTAGTTCTGTTGGTTGTGATTATAACATACTTGTACCAATTTTGCAACAGATTTTCAAAATTTTTCCATTTTTTTATTGACAAAAATGGAAAAATATGGTATGCTTGTCCCATAATTGAAACGCCATTTATTTTTTTATTTGCTTTGTCCCATTTTTGAGACGGAAAGGAGATATTATGAATAAGTTTAACTTAACATGCGAAGCGGGCATGAGCGATTTCCTTGATTTGCTTTGGTATTATGTAAACAATTCTCAGGATGAAGAAATAATAAACTACAGAATAGGTGTTCAGAGTGCTGTTATGCTACAGGATTTTTTGGTCTCATTCCTTGAATACCAGGAAGAATACCTGCGAGAATATGCACTCGAGCATTTTGACGGCTGCTTTGGGGATTTTGAATAATACATATTATCACTCTTGAAAACATTAAAATATGGAGGGTGAAAAGATGTCAATTAAAGATTTTTTTACAGATTCGTTGTTTCTTGCAGATGAAATAACAACATTGAAAGCTGCCGTAGACAACACATATGTATTTTATATGGACCATACGAATAATATTGGCCCAGAAAATCATAAGACAAACGGTGATGCGTACATAAATTATGTGAAGCTGAAAGCAGAGCTTATATCCTCTGTTTCACGTCTTATGGAATACAAAAGAGAAATTCTTAAAACTATAAATGAGATTGAAAACCCTTCATACAGGCTTGTGCTTGAAAGCAGATACATAAACAGAATGACTTTTGAGGAGATTGCCGAAAAAACTCATTATGACCAGCGGCATATTTATCGCCTTCATAAAAAAGCACTTGATGAAGTTGAAAAGGTTTTATTTTGAATGGATAATTCATGTTCGATTGAATTATTGTGGCTAAATTATAGCAACACTACATATTATATATTATGGGCTGCTTTTAATGGTTTTTTATGTTGTGTTTATACAAAAATGGCATAATAATAACTTTTTTTGAAAAAATACTTGATTTATTTGGCTTTTATGTTATAATATATTTTTGAATACATGCATAATAGTATTATGTTAAATTAGCGAAATACTATAAAACTTAATATAACTTGGAGGGAAACCAATGAAGGCAATTATTAAAGAGACTGAAAAGAATTCTGTCACCTTGGAAATTACAGTCGATAATAAAAAATTTGAAGAAGCGCTGGAGAAAGCATACAAAAAAAACGTTAAGCATATTCAGCTTCCCGGATTTAGAAAGGGCAAAGCTCCACGCAAAATGATTGAAAAATACTACGGCGAAGGAGTATTTTATGAAGATGCAATAAACTTTGTATGCCCGACGGCTTTTGAAGACGCTGTTGAAGAACTTAAAATCGAGCCTGTTGACCGGCCTGAAATAGATATAGTTAAAATCGGTGATGATGAGCCGTTTGTTTTCAGCGCAAAGGTAACGGTTAAGCCTGAGTTTGAGCTTCCTGAATACAAAGGTGTAAAATTGGATAAAATTGAACATAAAGTTCTTATGGCTGACGTTGACCGTGAGATTGAAAAAATGCGTGAACAAAATGCACGCCTTGTCACTGTTGACAATAGTGCTATTAAAAGCGGTGATATTGCCGTTATTGATTATGAGGGTTTTATTGATGACGTTCCTTTTGAAGGCGGCAAGGGTGAAAATCATAGCCTTGAAATCGGTAGCGGACAGTTTATCCCGGGCTTTGAAGAACAGCTTGAAGGCAAAAAGGCAGATGATGAGCTTGACGTTACAGTTAATTTCCCCGAGGACTATCATGCGGAAGACTTAAAGGGCAAAAAAGCTGTATT